>JAUNRO010000093.1 GCA_030544185.1 Propionibacteriaceae bacterium
CGGACGAGGCGGCAGGTGGCCGACGCTCTTGCGCTCCCGGTCTTTGCCGAGATCCCGCGACGCCGGCGCGAAGCCGGGCGAGGGTCCGCGATCGCCCTCATCGATCAGCCGAACAGCGCGGAGGCCGATGGCTATCGCGTCCTCAGGTCCGCCGTCGGGCTCACGAGCGACGACCCTCCGCCCCTGCGACCGCCCCCGGCCGCAGGGGCTGCGCGCCGCACCAGTCGCGTGATCGTGGTCACGTCCCTGTCCGGCCCCCCCGATGAGACCGTCGCGAATCTGGCGGCCGGGCTCGGGGAGGACCGGCAGGTCGTGGTGCTGGACGGTGACCTGCGTCATCCCGTGCTGCACGAGTGGTTCGATGTCCCGAACGCCGAGGGCCTCAGCGACTATCTCGCCGATCCAGACCTCGAACTTTCGACGCTCGCCCGTCCCACCCGCATCCCGCAGGTCCAGCTGCTCACCGCAGGCAGCGATCTCAGCCAGCCGATGGTGGTGGTCAGCCAGCTCGGGAAGATCATCGCCGCGGCCGGCGAACTCGCCGACGTGGTGATCGTCAAGGCGCCGCCGCTGCTGGCCGCCAGCGAGGCGTTCGAACTTCTCCCACTTGCGGACCTGGTGCTCGTCCACGCGCGGAGCGGGAATCTCGAGCGGGCGCGGGCCGCGCGGGCCAGAGAGTTGCTGCACCGATACACCGCCGCTGAAGCCGGGGTGGTGCTCGTCGGAATGCGCGAGAGCATTTTTCTGAAGAATGGGAACCAGCCTTTCGTCAAGAGTTGACGGACAAACCGGAAAATAGGTCGCGGGGCCTTCGCGCGGTAAATTGCGCCGAGCTGAATCGGCGCCCGGAGCGGGCCCCTCGGGGGATGGAGTCGCATGTCCTTGCTCGAATACTGGAAGGTGTTCCAGCATCGCTGGGCTCTCGTCGTGGCCTGCGTTCTGGTGGCTGCTGGGGCGGTCTGGCTGATCACCCCGGCCACTCCCGACGCCGCGAGTCGGGTCGGTTCCTATTCGGCGACGTCCACCCTGCTGGTCGGGCAAGGCCCGAATCGGGCACCCGGCAGCGGTCAGGGTGCGACGCTTGGGCGCGTCCAGTTGTTTGTGACAACGGGGGAGATCCCGAGGCGGGCCGCCCGGAGCCTGGGTTATGAGGGCAACCCCAGCGTGCTGGCCTCGGGGCTGACCGTTGCGGAGGTCGAGAACGCGCAGGCGATCACGATCACCTCCGTGGGCTCGGACGGAGAACGCGCGGCCCAGGTGGCCAACACCTTCGCCGAGGAGAGCGTTCGCTATTTCGAGGAAGAACACCAGGGGACGGGCAACGCCCGGCTCACCGTCTTGCAGGAGGCGACGCCGATCCCCAACGCGACCAGTTCGGCGCTCCGCCTGCCCTCCGGACGCATTCCACGGACTGCCATCGGCGCAGTGCTGGGTCTCCTGGTCGGGTATGCGCTCGCGTTGATCATGGATCGCCTCGATTCCAGACTCCGCACCCGGCAGGAGGTCCATGACGCGCTCACCCTTCCCGTCATCGCTCAGGTGCCCCGGCTGAAGCGGGCCGAACGGATGGCCGGAAGGATTCCGGTGGTGGAGGAACCACTGGGCGAATACGCGAACGGTTACCGGGCCGCCCGCACCGCGCTGATGCATCTGCCGGGCCAGCACATTTCGGGAGAGTGGACCCCCCAGCGCGCTACCGAGGCGGACGCGGCCGAGTTCGAGCCCGCACGTGTCGTGCTGGTCACCTCGGCGTTCGCTTCCGAGGGCAAGACCACCAGCGTGGCCAACCTCGCCGCCAGCTTCGCCGAGACCGGACAAAGCGTGCTGGTCCTTGACTGCGATCTCCGGTCGCCCGATGCGCACACCCAGTTCGACGTTCCGCAGGGCACCGGCATCTCCGATCACCTGGTCCGAGCCACCCACGACTCGATTCGCCCGCTGATCAGGCCCACCAACGTCCCGGGCGTCCACATCATGACGGCAGGCACCCGCCTCGACCACCCCGCAGCGCTCGCCAGCCGGCTGGGGCCGATTGTGGAGGAGGCACGCAAGCTTGCCGACATCATCCTTGTGGACACCGCGCCGCTGCTCGCGGCCAGTGACCTGTTCGATGTGCTCCCCCTGGTCGACACCGTGCTCCTGGTCGTGCGCAGCGGCCGGTTGACCGAACAGGCCGGCAACCGGGTCGCGGAATTGCTCGGTCGGTTCCAGGTGCCCGTGACGGGCGCCGTCCTGGTTGGCGCGACGGTGCGCCGCACCGAGGGCTACGGCTCCGCCTACAGCTATGGCTACGGCGACGAGCCGAAGAAGCGCGGCAAGAAGGGGAAGCGGACGCCTCGAGGAACGGCGCCCACAGTCTCCGCCGATGGTGCCGAGGACAGCGCCTCGACGCCGCCGACCGAGGACACGGGGGCCACCGAGCCGAAGGCGCCCGACGCCAATGGGCCGGGGGCGGGCGAAGCTGCAGCGAAGCCATCTACCGCAGCCGAGCAGGCCAACCCGGGCTCGTCCGAGGATGCGCAGCCGGACGGCTCTGCCCAGACGAAGAAGCCGCCCCGGGACCGCGGCGAGGCGGGCCCCACCGGGGCCAGCGACGCCGACTCCTCATAGCCCGCCATGTCCGGACTGTCGCGCCTGCAGTGGGCTGGCATCGTCGCCGGCCTGGGACTCGTGGTGGCCTACGTGCTGCTGATGTCCTGGGCGATGCTGACCCAGTCCTATGCATCGTGGGGGACGATGATCGTCCTGCCCGGCATTCTCATCACGGCGTGCTGTTGTGGATTGCGAGCCGGGTGGAGCGCGATCCGGTGGTGACGAAACTCCTCTTCGCCGGCTTCGCAGCCAAGTGCGTCGGCGTCTTCTTCCGGTATGTGTCGGTGTTCTTCATCTACGACCGCGTGGGGGACGCCGTTCGCTACAACGACTTCGCCACCCTCTACTACCAGTCCTGGCGTGCGGGCGTCATCACCTGGCCGCAATACGACGGCAAGGCGGGCACGCAGGCGCTGGAGCTGATCACGACCGCCGTCTATGTCTTCACTGGCCCCTCGCCCCTGGCCGGCTTCTATGTCTTCGGCAGTATGGCGTTCTGGGGCACCTATCTCATCTTCCGTGCCTTCCGGACTGCGGTGCCCGACGGCCGCTATCGGCGCTATGCCGCCTTGTTGTTCCTGCTCCCGTCGATGCTCTATTGGCCGTCGAGCATCGGCAAGGAGTCCTGGCAGCTGCTCTTTGTCGGTGTCGTGGCCTATGGCGTCGGCCGCTTCTTCACCGGCCGGTGGACGGGCTTGATCTGGATCGCTCTGGGCGCCGCCGGCGTGGGGCTGATCCGTCCCCACATAGCCCTGCTGTTGATAGCTGCCCTCGTCACCGCCCAACTGCTGCGACGCACCAGCAAGACGCCCGCGGCCTTCCTCGCCAAGATCGTCGGCGTGGCGGTGATGCTGGGTGCGTTGGTGTTCTTCATTCAGTCATCGGCCGACTTCCTGGGCCTCGACGAGGTCACCGCGGATTCGGTGACCGAGAAGGTCGAGTGGGCGGGCGGTCAGACGGCGCAGGGGGGCTCGGCCTTCACCCCGGTGCCGCTGACCTCGCCCATCGGCATCCCCATGGCGTTCCTCACCGTCCTCTTCCGCCCCTTCCCCTGGGAGGCGAGTTCCGGCCTGGTGTTGCTGCAGAGCCTTGAGGGCATCGTGCTGATCGGGCTCCTGATCAAGGCGTGGCCGCAACTGCGGCAACTTCCGAAGCTGTTGGGCGTCACTCCCTATCTCACCTTTGCCCTCGCGTACGTCTGTGCCTATGTTCTGGCGTTCTCCGGCTTCGGAAATTTCGGCATCATCGCCCGCCAGCGAAGCTTGATGTTGCCGTTCTTCCTGGTGCTGCTGGCCCTGCCGCTGGTCATCGACGCTCGCCGGCGTTCCCGATCCCGAAGAGACACAGAACAGGAAACGAGCAATGCCTGAACGCAGCAACGGCCGCACCCGGATCAAGAACCTCTTGGCCCGTGCGCCGCAGCCGCAACCCGCCGCGGGGGCCACCTTGCTGATCTATCACCGGTTGGGCGGCGGGACCACCGACGAACTCGATCTTCCGGCAGACGCGTTCGCCCGGCAGCTGGAGCTGTTGGCCGGGCATGACGTGCTCAGCCTCGACGCTGCGCTCGACCGGCTCGACGAGGGCGATCGCACGCCTTCGGTCGTCATCACGTTCGATGACGGGTTCGAGGACGTCTATCACTACGCCTGGCCGCTGCTCCGCGAGCGGCAGCTGCCCTTCACGATCTATCTGGCCTCCGCCTATGTCTCGCAGACCATGCGGTGGGAGGGGACCACGGCCAAGGGGACGCCAGGTCGCGGCCTGTCGTGGGGTCAGCTCGCCGAGATGGCCGACTCCGGTCTCTGCACGGTCGGGAACCACACCCACAATCACGTGCCGCCGAACGAGCTGTCCGAGCGTGAGCTCGATCACTGCACAGCAGAAATCGAGCGGCACCTGAACATCACCCCCCGCCACTTCACCTATCCCTGGGGGGTGGCCGTGCCCACCATGGAGGATGCGCTGCGCGAGCGCTTCCGCAGCGCGTCCACCGGCGAACTGGGCCGCAATGCCGGCCTGACCGACCGGATGCGCCTCAAGCGGGTGCCGGTGCGGCGCACCGATCCTGATGCGTTCTTCGCCGCCAAACTCACCGGGAACCTGGTCGCAGAACGGGCGTACGCCGGGATCGTGCGCCTGGCGAAAGCCGCCGGAATAAGCTCTTAACGCACGACTGTGGCGTACGCATCCTCCTGTTCGGTGACCGCGGTGCGGATATCGAAGCGGGGGGCGCGCGCCTTCCCCTCGGCGCCCAGCCGCGCCCGCAGCTCGGCGTCGCCGGCGATCCGCACCAGCGCATCGGCGAGGCGCTGATGATCGTGCGGCGGGACGAGCAGGCCGCTCACGCCGTCAACGACCGCCTCCGGCACTCCGCCGACGGTGGTCGCGATCACAGGCAGCCCGGCGTCCATCGCTTCCATGATCGACACCGGCAGTCCCTCGTGCTCCGAGGAGAGAGTGAACACATCGGCCGTGGCCAGCAGGTCGCTGATATCGCTGCGATAGCCAAGGAACCGGAAGCGGTCACCCACCTGAAGCTCGCGGTGCAGCGCGACCATCTCATCCATCAGCGGGCCCTGTCCGGCCGCCAGCATGACCAAGTCGGAATTCGCTGCGAAGGCGATCTTCGCCGCGCGCAGCATGTTGGGGTAGTCCTTCTTTTTGCGCTGGTGGGCTTGGGTTAGCGAGACGACCGCGGCGTCGGGGATGCCCAACTCGGCGCGGACCCTCTCCCGGGCCCCGGCGGACGGTGGATTGGCTCCGTGCACGATGCCATGGATCAGCACCTCAGCGCCTTTCGCGCGTGACGGCCACATCGAGCGCAAGACCTCCTCGGAAACCGCCCAGCGCCGGGCATCGAGCGGCGCCGTCAGGGCGTTGAGCCAGCGCGTCGGCCGCTCGAAACGGCTCCACATGTTGTGCTCGGTCGACAGCAGCACCGGGCGGCGGGAGCGGGGCAGTGTGCGCGAGAGCACCCGGGCGGCCCCCGCGAGCAACGGGGAGTGGGCGTGCACGATGTCGAAGCGCTTCATCAGGCCGCGCAGCCGCAACGGCCAAAGGCGCGGATTGCCCCCGGCCGTCAACCGATGGGCCCGGACCCCGGCCTCCTCCAGGGTCGGGACCAGGTGGGTCTTGTCCGGCCGGACAAAGGCGACCTCGTAGTGGAACCGCTTGTGGTCCGCGACCTTCGCCGAGTTGGCCAGCAGTTGCTCGGCGCCGCCGGGGCCGAGGCCCTTGATCAGCCACAGAACGTTGATGGGTCGGGGGGTGTCAACTCTAGTCACGACCCCGATTGTGCCGCACCCTGACCTATACTCAACGGCGCGCCCGTGGCCGTCGCCCGGCGTTGCGCGACGCCTCGCGGCAGGAGATCAGACTTCATGACCGACCTAGAGATTCGCCCGGCACGGCCCGAGGATGACGATCCGGTTCAGGAGCTGTTCCGGGCCTCCCTCGGCCGGAAGCCGGAGGACCCCAACGAGGCGCTCTTCGCGTGGAAGCACCGGGCGAACACCTTCGGCGAGTCACCCGCCTGGGTGGCGGTCGACGGTGATCGCATCGTGGGCTATCGGACCTTCATGCGCTGGCGGTTCGTCGACGACGAGGGCACGACCTCGAGCGCGGTGCGGGCGGTGGACACCGTCACCTCGCCCGACTGTCAGGGCCGCGGCATCTTCCGGCGGCTGACCCTGAACGCCGTCGCCGAGCTCACCCTGGCCGGCGATCGCATGGTCTTCAACACCCCGAACGACCAGAGCCGGCCGGGCTATCTCAAGATGGGCTGGAGCGTGGTGCGCCACCTGCCGGTGGGCCTGCTGCCGGCCGGCCCGGCCGGCGCGCGGCGGATGCTGACCTCCAGGGTGCCCGCCAAGCTCTGGTCGGAGCCCATCCGTGCCGGGCTGCCGGCCCGGGAACTGCTCGCGGACCGCACTGCTGCGGAGCAGCTCCTGTGCCACGCCCCGACCAAGGGCTTCCGGACCGACCGGACGCCGGACTATCTGGCCTGGCGCACGTCCCTGGAGCAGCTTCACTATCGAGTCCTGCCGGTGTCTGCCGCCGATCTCGCCGAGGGCGGCATCGTGTTCCGGGTCCGCCGACGCGGCGACGCGTTGGAGGCAGCGGTGATCGAGCAGCTGGTGCCCGACTGGAAGACCGGAGCCAAGCTCCTCACCAGGCTCCTGAAGGAGACCGGAGCCGATTATGCGATCGGCCTGCGGACCGGGCCCGCGGCGGGCCTCCTGCCGATGCCGCTGCCGGGCTTCGGCCCCATCCTCACCACCCGGCCGCTGGCCGGTTCTCCGCCCGCCGTCCGCGATTGGACGCTGACCCTGGGGGACATCGAGCTGTTCTGAACGGAGGACCGTGCTCGCCGAGCCGCTGAACGTGTTGTTCGTCTGCACCGCGAATATCTCGCGCTCTCCCTTCGCCGAGCGCCTGGCCCGGATGCTGCTCGGCGATGCCCCCGTGGCGGTCGCCAGTGCGGGCATCCCCGGAGTCCCCGGTCGGGCGATGGACCCCCAGCTGGTCGCCGAGCTGGTCCAGCGTGGCGGTGACGGATCGGGCCACGTCAGCCGCTGCCTCGACGAGGACCTCCTCGATTGGGCGGACCTCGTGCTGACGTTCGAGTACGCCCACCACCTGCGCATTCTCGATCATTGGCCGGCCCGGACCGACCACGTGTTCGCGCTGAGGCAGTTCGCCCAAGCGGTGTCCGAGATCGATCGGGCGCCGTTGCCGGCCGCAGAGTTGGTCGCAACGGTTCGCGAGGTCGGCGGGACCAATTCGATGGGCTGGGATATCGACGACCCCTATGGTCGGGGGCGCCGCGCCGCTCGGGTCGCAGCTCAGCAGATCGGGGCTGCGGTCGAGACGATCGTCACCCGGCTGACCGGTGCGGCCGTGGCCGAGCCCGTCCCGCCTCCGGAGCCATCCTGGCGGCGCTGGCGAGCCCGACGACAGCCCCGGCGGTGACCATCAGCGCTGGGAAATCGAAGATATAGTCGGTGAACGAGTGCAAGCACAGCGCCGCCAGCGCAGCGGATGCGACCCAGGCGAGCCGAGCCGACACACGGGCCGTGACGAAGAAGCCGGCGCCGAGCAGCGCTGCGAACAGGATCACGCCGATGAGACCACTCTCTGCGGCCACCTGCAACACCGAGGAGTGCGCGCGGGTCGTGTCCGGATCCTTCGCCAACTCACTGAACTCCTCGAACGAACCCGGCCCGGAACCCACGAGCGGAGACTGCTTCCAAAGCGCCACGGCATCGCCCCACAGTGTGTGCCGAGCCTCGCTGAGCCCCTGATAGGCGACCGCCGGCCAGGTCGACAGCGTGGCCATGAACCAGGTCAGCGCAGCGCCCACGGCCGTGAGCCCGGCGCCGATCCCGGCAGGCCACGCGGCCCGGCGTCCCCATCCAGCAAGAGCCATGATCGTTCCCACGATCAGGAGCACCGACACCCCGACCGCTGCCGTCGACGTGTTGAGGACCGGGATGGCGAGCGCGCCCAGGGCCACCAGGAGCATGAGCAGCCGAAGAACCAGCCCGGAACTGACCGCCACCACGCAGGCAAGGGCAGCGAGCTGAATGCCCAGGGCTGCGTTCGCATTCGCATAGCCGAGTGGTCCGGCCAACGGGCCTCCGCCGGAGGTGATCGTGGACCGCGCCGTGGCCCCCACCGCGAGCGCGAGCAGAGCACCCAGAATCACCCGGGGCACCCAACCGGCCAGCCGTCCCACGACGACCCCGACCGCCAGGGCGGCGGGAGCCCACACCATGGGCGAGTCGATGGGGAGCGAGTGGTCGGCGAGCGACGCTGCCGCCCACGTCCAGGCGATGAAGAGCAACGGCAGGATCAACAGCACCCAGTCGTGGCGCTGCAGGCGTTGGAGGAACGACACGCCGGGAACCTACCACCCGTTGGGCGGCTCGCAGTTGCAATCGCCGGCGATTAGGCTGCCGCGCATGTCAGCGCCAGTGGTGGAGGTCCTCGGGGAGCACTGGGAGCTGCCGGACCCCGCCCTGAAGGCGCTCTGGGCCCGCTGCCTGAGTCGCGGTGAGCCGGGGCGTCGCCTGGTGCACGCGGGCACCTCCTATGACTGGACGGCCGCGGTCACCATGCAGTCGATCGAGGCGCGCGCGGGGGACTGGCTGATGCTGCACGCCGCCGGCGTGAGCGGCGCGGACGGTGCCGTCGCGGCCCTGGTCGCTGCGAGCGGGACCGGGAAGTCGACCGCGGCCCGCACATTGTGCCGCGGTGATTTCGGCTATGTCACCGACGAGACGGTCGCCGTGCGTGCCGACCACAGCGTCGTGCCTTTCCCGAAACCCATCGCCGTGATCCCTGCCCCGGGTGCGGGCAAGGTGGAGCTGGGCCCGGACGCCCTGGGCCTGCGCCACTGTCCCGAGCGGCTGCGGCTCGGCGGGCTCATCCTGCTGGAGCGACGCGCGGACGCGGCCGGCGCGGTGGTCGAGCTGCTCGACCTGCTCGACGGGATGGTGGCGGTCGCACCGCACATCTCGGCGCTGCCTCAGCTGCCGGGAGCGCTGGCCAGGTTTGCCGCCGCGGTCGAGGAAGCCGGCGGCGTCCATCGCGTCACCTATCGGGAGGCGGCGCAGCTGCCGGAGATCGTGCATCAGGTCCTGGCCGCCGCGCCGGTGTGCTCGGGCTTCCGCCATCATCCAGCGCGCACGGCCGCCGCGCGCCCCGGGATCGTGCGGAGCCAGCACCGCGACGCGATCGAGCTGGATGGTGAGGTCCTTGTCCTCGACGGCTCCACCTGTGTGCTGCTGCAGGGAATCGGCAGCCTGGTCTGGCTGGCCGCGGACGAGCCCCGCACGGTGGAGCAGATCCACGATGTGGTGGTGGCCGCCGCGGGCGAGCATCCCGACGCAGAGCGCCTGGTGCGCCGGGCCGTATCCGATCTGATGGAGCTCGGCGTCCTGGTGGCCGGCTGATCCGGGCTGACCCGGGCTGGGTCAGGCGTACGCCGGGAGGGTGCGGAACCAGTCCACGGTTGCCTGCAGGCCGTCGGTGAGCGGCACGGCCTCGATCTCGGGGAAGTGCGCGCGCAGGCGGGAGTTGTCGGCCTGGGAGTCGCGGACGTCACCGGCGCGGGGCGCGGTGTTCTCGACCTGCGGGCGGAAGCCCAGCGTGTCGCTGAGCAGGTCGATGAGTTTGTTCAACGAGGTGCGGCTGCCGAACGCCAGGTTCACCGGCTCGAGGTCGGTGACCTGCCGGACCACCGCATCGGTCATCACCCGGGTGAGGGTCCCGATGAAGGTGAAGTCGCGAGTCTGTTCGCCATCGCCGTGCACCTGCAGCGGGGTGCCGCTCAGGGCGGCATCGACGAACGCCGGGACCACTGCGGCATACGCATGGCCCGCCGGCTGCAGCGGGCCATAGACATTGAAGAACCGGAACGCCAGCACCGGCAGATCGTAGGTGTGGCCGAACGACAGCGCATAGGCCTCGGTCGCCTGCTTGCTCACGGCATAGGGCGAGATCGGGGCGGTCCGCATCGTCTCCCGCTTCGGCAGCTCGCGGTTGGCGCCATAGACCGAGGAGGACGAGGCGACGATCACATGGGCGTCGCCGGCGCGACGGGCTGCCTGCAGGACCTCAAGCGTCCCGGTGGCGTTCGCGTGGTGCGAGGCGAGGGGATCCTTCACCGAGCGGGGGACCGATGGGCGGGCCGCGAGATGGACGACCGCCTGAGCACCCTCAAACGCCGCATCCAGCGCCTCGGGATTGAGGATCGTGTCCTCGACGAGCTCGATCCCCGTGCCCTGGAGGTTGTCCCGGTTGCCGGTGG
>JAUNRO010000094.1 GCA_030544185.1 Propionibacteriaceae bacterium
AGGTCCTTCTGCGTGCATAGACGGAGGCTTCGGGGGGTGCCCCGGATGCCGGGATCCGGCGAAACATGGGCGCAGCAGCCGCCCCATGATGTCCCCGGTTGCGGGGACCCTAGCCGCGCGCGGTAGCCGACGTTCGGTCAGGACGACCAAAGCGGAAGGCCGGCGGGGCGGAACCCTCCGGGTCAGGTCAACAGCGTCCGGTCCGTGGCGACCTTGAGCTTGGCGAATTCATCGAGCAGGTCCTGGACGGTGGCGTTCTGTTTGTCCGCACCGGCGAGCTCGAACACGATCCGGCCGCCGTGCATCATGATCAACCGGTTGCCGAGCCGCAGGGCCTGGGCCATGTTGTGGGTGACCATGAGCGTGGTGAGGCCATAGCGATCGACGGCGCGCTCGGTGAGCTGGGTGATGAGCTCCGCCCGGGACGGATCGAGCGCGGCCGTGGGCTCGTCGAGCAGCAGGATGCGGGGCTCGCTGAACGTGGCCATCAGCAGGCTCAACGCCTGGCGCTGGCCGCCGGAGAGCAGCCCGACATCCACCTTGAGCCGGTCCTCGAGGCCGAGCTCGAGCGCGCGCAGCTCCTCGCGGAAAACGCTGCGCTTGGCCCGCGTGAGGGATTGGCGGAGTCCGCGGCGCGTTCCCCGGGCGTACGCCATCGACAGGTTCTGCTCGACGGTGCCGTTCGGGCACGTGCCGGCCATCGGATCCTGGAACACCCGGCCGACATAGCGGGCGACCTTGAAGTCCGACTGCTTGGTGACGTCGGTGTTGTCGATGTTCACCCGGCCGGAATCCGGGCGATAGACGCCCGCGACGATGTTCAGCAGCGTGGACTTGCCCGCGCCATTGGAGCCGATGACGGTGACGAAATCACGTTCCTGAAGCCGCAGGGAGACGTTGTCGAGCGCGACGCGCTCATTGGGGGTGTGCGGAAAGAAGACCTTGCGCACATCGGCTATCTCCAGCACGTGCTCACCTCCTCCCGGTGGCCAGCTGTTCGTTGCTGGGTTCGTTGGTATCGACTGGGTGTCCGGAGGCCTTCGCCATCTGCCGCTCGCGCCTGCGTGCGCTCATCCGCCGGACGATCGTCAGGCGGGGGAGCAACAGCGCCAGCACCACGAGCACAGCCGAGATCAGCTTCATGTCGTTGGGGTTGAAGCCGACCGACAGCGCGAGCTGGATGACCTCGCGATAGATCACCGAACCCAGCACGACCGCGGCAGTGGCCACGGCGAAATGGCGGCTGGGCAGGACGGCTTGGCCGATGATGACCGAGGCGAGGCCCGCGACGATGAGACCGATGCCCATGCCGATATCGGCGTACCCCTGGTATTGCGCCATGATCGCGCCCGCGAGCCCGACCAGTGCGTTGCTGATCACCAGGCCCAGGATCTTCATGGTGTCGGTTGACACGCCCTGGGCCCGGATCATCGCCTCGTTGTCGCCGGTGGCCTGCATCGCCAGGCCCGTGTCGGTCGACAGGAACCAGTCGACGATGAGCAGAACGACGATCACCACGGCCAGGAAGATGCCGACCGATGCCCACGTGCCGAACAGGCCTGCGTCACGGACGTCCGACAAAGTGGTGTCCGAGCGCAGCAGCGGCAGATTTGCCCGGCCCATGATGCGCAGGTTGATCGAATAGAGCGCGATCTGGGTCAGGATGCCGGCGAGCAGTGGGTTGATCTTGCCTTTGGTGTGCAGCAGACCCGTGATGAGTCCCGCTGCCGCCCCGGCCACCAGGCCCAACAGAGTGGCGACCCAGGGATTGACCCCGCCGAGGATCGCCGACGCCGCGACGGCAGCCCCAGTGGTGAAGCTGCCGTCGACGGTGAGGTCGGGGAAGTTGAGGATGCGAAACGTGATGTACACACCCAGGGCCATGATCCCGAAGATCAGACCAAGGTCAGCGGCTGCCAGACCTTGGTTGAGAAAGGCTTGGATCATGAGTTGTTGACGTTGGTGGCCCCGGCCATCAGATCCTCAGGGATCTCCACACCCATCCGCTCGGCGGCCTCAGGGTTCACATAGGTGGTGTATTCCTTCTGGTCCTCCACGGGCATCGTCGCGGGGTCGGCGCCGTCCTGCAGGATCCGCACGGCCATCTCGCCGGTCTGCGCGCCGAGCTCGCGATAGTCGATGCCGATCGTGATGACGCCACCCTCACGGACCGAATCCCCCTCGCCGACGATCAGCGGGATCTGCTTCTGCTCGGCCGCCTGGACGACCGCGGCCAGCCCGGCGACGACGTTGTTGTCGGTCGGGACATAGATGGCATCGACATCCAACGCGGCAGCGCCCTGGGCGACCTCGCCGGTATTGGTGATCGTGCGCTCGACCAGTTCCAGGCCCTCGGCCGCCGCGGCTTCCTTGGCCAGGTTGACCTGGACCTCGGAGTTGACCTCCCCGGAGCTGTAGAGCACGCCCACGGTCGTCGCCTCGGGCTTGAGTTTCTTGACGAGCGCGATCTGGTCGGCGACGGGATTCATGTCGGTGGTGCCGGTCACGTTGCCACCGGGCGCCTCGTTGCTGTCGACCAGCTGGGCAGCGACCGGATCGGTGACGGCGGTGAACAGGATCGGCTTGTTGGTGACGACTTGCGCCGAGGCCTGGGCGGTCGGGGTCGCGATCGCGAGCACGAGGTCGAAGTCACCGGTGCTGAACTTGCTGGCAATTGAGGTCGCCGTGCCCTGGTCGCCCTGGGCGTTGTTCTCGTCGAAGGTGACGTTGAGACCGGAGGCCTCCAGCGTCTCCTTGAAGCCCTCACGGGCGGCATCCAGCGAGGGATGGGAGACGATCTGGGTGATGCCGATGGTGTATTCGTTATCGGCGTCCGCGCCGTTGCCGCCGGGGGCGGCCGGCTCGGTCCCGTTGGCCGAGCAGCCGGCCAGGGCCAGGGCAGCAGTGGCAAAGAGTGCGGCAACAGCGCGCGCAGGCGACTTCTTCATCGCGAGGGTCCTTCCGGTCCATCGACTTCATTGGCTTGGGGGGTGGCCACAACGTAGCGGATCTGGCCGACAGTCGGGGTCGAGTCCGAGCCAGGAGAAGACGCGCTGCGCGCGCTCGGAGTCACTTCTTGCCGAGTGGGAGGACCTGCCTGCCGAAGGTCGATGACAGCACGGAGGCTGCCGAGAGATACCACGCGGCAAAGGCGGTGATGATGCCCATGAAGCCGCCGAGGCGGGTGGCGAGCGGCATGCTGGCGAGGTTGCCCAGCGTCAGCAGGATGAACGTGATCTCCAGCAAAACGAACGTGATGAACATCGCCGGGTGCACCTTGGAGGCCGCGATCAGGAGATAGAGGGTGAACATGCCCCAGGCGAGCAGGAACAGACCCGTCGCCGTATGAGCCGTGCCCTCGGGCAGGTCGTGGGCGATGAACGTCACGTAGTACCAGAACGACATCCAGAAGCCGCCGTAGGAGCAGAAGACGACTGCACCGAACGTCGAGCCCTTGAAGAACTCCATGATGCCGGCAACAAGCTGGACGATGCCGCCATAGAACAGCGCCAGGCCGAAGACCACCGGCTCCAGGCTCACCGGCAGCAAACCTGCGTTGAACACACTGAGCACGAAGGTCGTGAGGGCGAATGCCGCAGTGCCGAGTGCGCCCGGATCGGCGATGAAATCGCCCGGCTTGGCCGGGGGCGGAGCGGGTGTCTCGACCGCATGCGTCGGGGCGGGGGTAGCTTGCTGAGTCATCGTGGACCTCTTCTTGGGGGAATGCGCCGGCGTGGCCGGGCATCTTCCAAAATGACCGGTATCCGCGCCTGTGCAACGAGGGACGCGTCGAGCGTAACGACATCATGACCAAGATGTGGGACGGTTCTGGAAAGTCAATAAACCGACCCCTGCCTGACGGCCGACCTGAGGTCAGCCGCGGCGGTCTGTCCGCTTCGATCCGACAGCAGTGGTGTCCCGATCGCCGATGTCGTTGACAACCTGCGAAGATGTCGACATGGATTCGGCCTCTCGAGCCACTCCTCCCGACCAACACATCGGCCAGGCGGACCACACCCACTGGACGACCGCACTCGGGCGCGCGGTGGCGACACCGGTGCTGCGCACGGTGAGCTGGTCGCAGGCGAACCTGGTGCTGGCGGTGACCCTGGTCATCTCGGCGGGGGTCATCCTCGGCGCCACCGCGCTCGCCGGTGAGGTCTATGAGTCAGTGATGGAAAGCGACGACATCGCCGTGCTCGACCAACCGCTCCTCGACTGGATCCTGGGGATCAGGTCGCCCGGTGTGGACGCGGCGATCGCCTTCTATTCCAACACCGGCGGGCCGGTGCTCCAGCCGATCATCACCGGCGCCGTGGCGATCTTCCTGGCCTGGCGCTGGCGCAGCAGGACGCCCGTCGTCCTGACCGTGCTGGCCGTCCTCGGCTCGCTGCTGATGACCCTGGTCGGCAAGGACTTGATCGGCCGGGCCCGGCCGCCGATCGAGTTGGCCATCCCGCCCTATGAGTCCACCCCGGCATTTCCGAGCGGGCACACGCTCAACGCGACCGTGATCGCGGGGATCGTCTGCTATCTGCTGCTGCACTGGTTCCGGACTCGGGGGATGCGCACGATCTGGGTGATGCTGATGTCGGTCTATGCGCTGACGATGGGCCTCAGCCGGGTCTATCTGGGGCATCACTGGCTGACCGATGTCGTCGCCGGGTGGCTCCTCGGCCTCGCCTGGCTCTTCCTGGTCATCACGCTCCACCGCCTGTGGCTGACCGCGCGCGCGAAACACGGCGAGCCGCGGTGGAACGCGATGCTGAAACCCCCGGAATAGTTCCTGGCCGCTGACTCCTACGGTCGTTGACGGCCGAGCCACGCCATGAGCGACTCCGTCTCCGAGGCGCCCGCCGCCGACGAGATGGGCGGCCCGAAGAGACCCGGTTGGCGCAGGGTCTGCTCGGGCAGAGAGTCCACCTGTGTGCGCACGGCGTCGAGAAGGGGCCCGGGCAGGTCGATGCTCCGGCCCGCGCTCGCGGCGAGATCCCAGGCGTGGACGGCGAGGTCGGCCACGGGCAAGCCCAGGGCGCGTTCGGCGGTCTCGGGTCCGCGCGGCGACTCGACGACCCGGGAGAGGTCCACGTCCGCGAGCGCCCCGGACACCGCATGCGCCACCTCTCGCCAGGCAGCGACGACGTCCTCGGTCTGGCGGCGGTCGGTCTCCGGGTCGAAGGGGAGTGCGGCATAAGCGGAGGATTCGGTCAGCACGCCGTGGGCCTTGCCCAAGGTGCCGGTGACGTGCGCCAGCACGTCGCGGGCCTTCCAGCCCTCACACGGCGAGGGTGCTTCGAAGTCGGGAATGTCGTCGAGGGTGCTATCGACAGCCTCGATGCCCAGCAGGAGCAGTTCCTTCACGGAATAGGTCATGTTGAAAGCTTAGGCAGATCCAGGCGGGCCCGGGCGAGGTCAGCGTTCCCCGCCGTCTCGTCCGCCACGCGACACGCCGAAACGACCGAGCAATCGTGGCGCGATGCCACCGATACGCGGAGTGACCCGCGTCGGCAACCCTTTCACCCCCGGCCTCCTGGGCGGGGGCGAGGACCGGTGAAAGGCGCGCGTCGCGCGGGCACCGGGGGGCAGGGTGGTTTCCCTCGGCATCTGACCCGCTCAGCGGATCAGATGCAGAGGCATCGCACCCGGGGTCCCTGGGAACTCGACCATCGGCCCGGAATCCACGTCCAGTGTCCCCATGCCGATGCGTTTTCCCTTGTCAGCCAACGTGCAAGCGCACTGGGCGTGGATTCTGCGCAGGGATACCGCTCAAGGCGCTTCGACGCCCACCTGCCGTTTCGGTCACGGGACGACGTCGACTCTGCGGTCTGGCCCAGAACGCCGCACTGTTCAGCCCGTGATGTATTGTTCAGCGCATGCTGACCACTGCCTCCCGGCTGGACGTCATGAACCGGCTCGGCCGGGCGATGGCGGACCCGACACGCTCGCGGATCCTGCTGATCCTGCTGGAGCGCGCGGCGTATCCTGCCGAAATTGCGCGAGAGCTCGACCTCACCCGCTCCAACGTGTCCAACCACCTCGCCTGCCTGCGCGACTGCGGGATCGTGGTGGGCCAGCCGCAGGGGCGGCAGACCCGTTATGAGATCGCCGATCCCCATCTCACGCGGGCGTTGAACGCGCTGGTCGAGGTGACGCTCGCAGTCGACGAGAGCGCGCCCTGCCTGGACCCGGAGTGCTCGGTCGGCACCTGCGCGGAGGCCGGAGCATGAGCGCGTGCGGTTGCTCGGCCGAAGCCCCGGAGGCCGAGGAGCAGGAGGACCGGCCGTGGTGGCGCGACCGCGGGCTGCTGATCCCGCTCGTCTCCGGCGTCGCCCTCGTGGCCGGCCTCATCGTGGATCGCGCCGGCGGCGCCTGGGTGGCCCAGCTCCTGTGCTGGGCCGGGTTGCTGTTGGGCGCATCGACGTTCGTCCCCGGCGCGCTGCGCCAGCTCATCACCCAGCGCACGCTCGGCATCGGGTTGCTGATGACGATCAGCGCCGCCGGCGCGGTGATCCTGGGTTATGTCGAGGAAGCGGCAGCGCTGGCCTTTCTCTATTCGATCGCCGAGGCGCTGGAAGACCGAGCCATGGATCGCGCTCGAGCAGGTCTGCGCGCGCTGCTCAGCCTGGTCCCCGACACGGCGACGGTCCGGCGGCTCGGCGTCACGCTCGAAGTCCCGGCCCGGGATGTCCAGGTGGGGGACCGGGTCCTGATCAAACCCGGCGAACGCATCGCCACCGACGGCATCGTCCGCACCGGCCACAGCAGCCTCGACACCTCTGCCATCACTGGGGAGTCGATCCCCGTCGAGGTCGGTCCGGGCCGGGAGGTTTCCGCCGGGTCGATCAACAACACCGGCGCACTCGAGGTCGAGGCGACGGCCGCTGGCACCGACAACTCCCTCACTACGATCGTCAAACTCGTGGAGCAGGCCCAGACCGAAAAAGGGCAGCGTGCCCGCCTCGCCGACCGGCTGGCCCGACCCCTCGTCCCCGGCGTGCTCGTCCTCGCCGGGCTCGTCGCGCTCCTTGGCTCCCTGGCCGGCGACCCGGCCACGTGGATTCCGCGCGCGCTGGTCGTGCTCGTCGCCGCCTCGCCGTGCGCGCTCGCGATCTCCGTCCCGGTGACGGTGGTTTCCGCGATCGGTGCGGCGACCAGGCTCGGCGTGGTGGTCAAGTCCGGTGCGGCCTTCGAGCGGTTGGCCCGCGTCCGGCATCTCGCGCTCGACAAGACCGGGACGCTGACCCGCAACGAGCCGACGGTCGTGCAGATCGTCGCCGCTCCTGAGGTCTTGGAGGCCGAAGTCGTCCGCTGGGCCGCGGCGGCCGAGCAGTGCAGCACTCACCCGCTCGCGACCGCGATCACCTGCGCGGCCGGGGACGTCGCGCCGGCCGCGCAGGTCACCGAGTCGCCTGGGCGGGGGATCAGCGGCATCGTCGAGGGCGCCGGGGTCGCCGTCGGCAGCCCCCGCTGGCTGGACCCCGGAGCTCTCACGCCCGACGTCGCGGCGATGGAGGCCGCGGGGATGTCCGTCGTGGTCGTCCACCGCGAGAGCGCTGCGGTCGGCGTCATCGGTGTGCGCGACGAGTTACGGCCCGAGGTGGCCGAGGTGATGGGCGAACTGGCGCGCCGGGGCGTACGCATCACCATGCTCACCGGCGACAACGCGCGCACCGCGCAGGCGCTGGCGACCCAGGCGGGAATCGCGGACGTCCGCGCGGAATTGCACCCCGAGGAGAAGGTCACGGCCGTCCGCGAGCTCCCGGGCCCGACGGCGATGATCGGCGATGGCATCAACGACGCACCGGCGCTGGCGGCCGCGGACGTGGGCATCGCGATGGGGGCGACGGGCTCGGACGCCGCAATCGAATCGGCTGATGTCGCCTTCACAGGTCACGATCTGCGGCTGATCCCGCAGGCGCTCGAGCACGCCCGGCGGGGCGGGCGGATCATCAACCAGAACATCGTGGTCTCCGCGCTGATCATCGTGGTGCTGCTGCCCCTGGCCATCACCGGCGTCCTCGGGCTGGCCGCCGTTGTGCTGGTGCACGAGGTCACTGAGGTCCTCGTGATCCTCAACGGTCTTCGCGCGGCGCGGGCGCCGCGGCCCCCGACGGCGCTGGCGCCGGCAGCAGGGACTACCTCGGGGCGCCCGGAACGCACCCTGAGCTACCCCTTGAGATCCTCGAACGCTCACCTTCGGGCGGGAACTATGGACCCATGACATACAACGCCCATTCGTCCTCCACCACTGCCGATGATCGTGTCTGGGCCACGCTCGCCCATCTCTCCGCCGTCATCGCGGCGATCGTCTCGGTTGGGTGGCTCACCATCGTGGGCCCGCTGATCGTCTATCTGGCCAAGAAGGACAGTTCACCGTTCGTCCGCAGCGCCGCTGCCGGTGCGTTCAACTTCACCATCACCATGTGGCTGGTGACGCTCATCGGCTGGATCCTCAACATCACCGTGGTCGGTGCTGTGATCGGCATTCCGATGGTGATCATCGGTGGTCTCGGCTCGATCGTCCTCGGTGTCGTCGGGGCCATCAAGGCCTGGGGCGGCCAGTCCTTCAACTACCCCTGGCAGGTGCGCGTCCTCAAGTGACGCGTGCCGGCCGGCCGGGGCCGCTCAGCGTCGGGTGACGGTGAGTGTGGCCTCGGTGAAGAGGGCATCCAGTGCCGGGGGCTGTTGGTGGCCCATGCCCGCGACGATTCGCAGCTCCGCGTGGGGCAGCAGCGCGGCCAGCCGTTGCCAGCCGCTGGCGGCACGATGAGGTCTTCCTCGCCGTGCACGATCACGGTCGGCACCGTGACTCGCGCCAGATCGGCCCCCCACGGCGGCTCGAGTTCCATCGCCCGGCGCTGGCGCTCGAACCCGCTCCAGTCGACCCCGCGGCGCCACATGGTGGTGGCGAGCCAGGTGATGTACGCCGCGGGGAACGGGTGGGCCGAGCCGGCGATCCCCGGCAGGGTTTGTTGCTCCCAGGCGACGAACGTCGCCTGGTCGTGGAACGGTGCCATGGTCGGCGCCGGCGGTTCGCGCGGCGGAGCCTCCTTGGCGAAGGTGAAGAACAGCCCGAGCCCCAAGACATCATCCGGATGCCGGATCGCCAGCAATTGCGCGATCGCGCCGCCCATCGAGCGGCCGCACACCACCGCGGGCCGCCCGAGCTCGCCGATGAGGCCGTGGACGTCCTCCGCCATCTCCGTGAGCCGATAGCTCCGGCCCGGAAACCGGCTCGAACCACCGACATCGCGATTGTCCACGCGCACGACCCGGAAGCCCTCCTCGGCCAGCAGCCGGCAATAGGACTCGGGCGTCGCGATCAACTGGGCCATGTGGCCCTCCAACTGCACGATCAGCGGGGCGCCCGCATCACCGACCTCATCGATCCTGAGGTCGGTCCCGTTCGCCGTGCGGACCGTGCGTTCCATGCCCTCGAGCATCTCAGATGAGGTGATGCCAGCGGCTCACAGTGCGGACGTGACCCGGCGGGTCAGACGGCGACCACGGTGACAGGGTGCATGGCGTGCGCAGCCAGGAGGTCGAGTTCGCCGCGGTCGCGGGTGATCACGACAGGTTCTGGATGGCTGGCGGCGAACGCTGCGACGACCGCTGACACTGGTGAGATCTGGTCGGCGCGTCCACTCATGGCCCGCAACCGGGCCGCTTCGCGAAAGACCCGCTCGTCGACCTCGCGGACCTGGCAACTGGCCAGCAGGCGGTGGACGCCGCCCGCCAGCCGGCCGTCGCTCGTGAGAGCCTCCACGAGCACGAGGGCGGGCACTTGCGGCGGCCAGAGGCCCCGGTCGCGGAGTTCGATCAGTTTGGCCCGATTGCCCGCGAGCGCAGAGAGACCGGAGGCATCGAGGATGAGGGTCATGCCGGCGCCAGAGGGTGGTCGGGGCGGTGGGAGGGTTCGGCGACCGTCAGCCAGTCCGCCCACGCGACAGCGTCGCTGCGCTCGGCGTCGGAGATCGGGCCGGACTCGGCGTCGAGCTCAGCCAAGTAGGCATTCAGGGCTGCCATCTTCGCCCGCCGATCGAGTTCCTCAGTGAGGGCAGCCGACGCGAGCCGGGACACGTTGAGCCCCGCCTTCCGCGCTTGGCGTAGCAAGTCGTCCGGGACCGTGATGTTCACCCTCGCCATGCGTATAAGGTACACACCTTAACGACACCTGAAAGACCCATAGCCGGGACCGGAGGAACGAAATGCCAGATCAGCTCGGTGACAGCGGGGTGCGGCGCCCGACCGAGCGGCTGGGGTCGATGGGTCTGCTGGCCCTTGCCTGCGCGGGATTGGATCGGCTGACGCCCGCGGAGGCGCTGCGTGAACAG
>JAUNRO010000095.1 GCA_030544185.1 Propionibacteriaceae bacterium
CGCACTACGAGCGCGCCTGGCTGACCGTTCGGGTCCTTGATCGCCAGGACCGGGCGGCCGATCGGGTGCATGCCGCGGTCCAGGGCGGCGCGCCGCTCGCCGACGCCCTGGCCAGCGAGGGCTGGACCGAGGAGGCCCTCGCCGACGCCGTCCACGCCGAGCTGACCCGGCTCGTGGGCTGAGGCATGCCCACCACGCTCGTCGTCACCAACGACTTCCCGCCGAGAATCGGTGGCATCGAGGCGTTCGTCGCCCAGGTCTGTGAGCTGCTGGACGACGTCGTGGTGCTGACCCGCGAACACCCCCAGGCCGACGACCGGGCGTACGCCTTCCCCGTCCACCGCCGCGGCCGCCTCCTGCTGCCCGGCCCCGACGTGCTGCGCGCCGCCCGGAGCCTGTTGGCGCGCCATGGCGCCACCCGGGTCGTGTTCGGCGCCGCGGCCCCGCTCGGGCTGCTGGCCGCACCCCTGCGCCGATCCGGTGCCACACTGCAACTGGCCATCAGCCACGGCCACGAAACCTGGTGGGCGCGCGTCCCGGGCCCCAGCCGCAGTGTGTTGCGCCGGATCGGCGACCAGGTGGACGCGGTGTCCTATATCTCCGAGCACACCCGCGCGCTCATCGCCCCCGCTTTGACGCCCGCGGCCCGGACGGCGATGGTCCGGCTCGCCCCGCCGGTCGACACCGCCCGCTTCCACCCCGGCGCCGCGAGCCCGCCGGACCGGCCCACCGCCCTCGCCGCGGGCCGCTTCGTCGCCCGCAAGGGCTTCGACACACTGCTGGAGGCCTGGGCCACGGTCCTCGACGCCTGGCCCGGTGTCCCCCTCCCGCACCTCGTGGTGGTCGGCGATGGCCCCCTGCGCGACCGGCTGCTCGCCCGGGCGCGTGCCCTGCGGCAGCCGGGGACGGTCAGGTTCACCGGGCCGGTGTCCCACGCGGCGATGCCTGCGCTGATGGCCGGGGCTCACGTGTTCGCCCTGCCCGTGCGGCCGCGGCTGGGGGGACTGGATGCCGAGGGGCTCGGCATGGTGTACGCGGAGTCGGCCGCGTGTGGGCTCGCGGTGATCGCGGGGGATTCCGGCGGCACGCGGGACACGCTGGTGCCGGGCGAGTCCGGCGTACTCATCCCGCCCGACGATCCGACCGCGCTCGCGACCGTCCTGCTCGACCTGCTCACCGACCTCCCGCGCGCCCGCGCGATGGGCATGGCCGGCCGCGCGCACGTGGAGCGGCGGTTCTCGCCGACGACGACGGCGGCGATCCTCCGCCAGGTGCTCGACCTGGGGTGACCGCCGCCGCTGCTGGCTGGCGTCGTGGGTCAGTCCAGGGAGTACGCCTCGGTCTGCGCCGCGTAGTTCGCCTTCTCCGCCCCGATCGTCGTCGAATCGCCGTGCCCGGTGTGCACGATGGTCTCATCGGGCAGCGTGAACAGGTGGTCCTCGATCGAGGCCAGCAGGGTCGCCTTGTCGGAGAAGCTGCGCCCGGTCGCGCCGGGGCCGTCCTTGAACAGCGTGTCGCCGGTGAAGACGACGCCGAGGTTGGGGACATAGAGGCTGACGCCGCCCTCGGAGTGGCCCGGGGTGTGCAGCACCCGCAGGCCCGTCCCGCCGACATAGAACATGTCGTTGTGGTTGAGCTCGTTGTCCGGCTTCACCTCGGGATGGGTGAGCTGCCACAGGCGCTGGTCGCGCGGGTTGAGCAGGATCGGCGCATTGGTCCGCATGCCCAGGGCCGGCGCGACCCGCACGTGGTCGTCATGGGCGTGGGTGCACAGGATCGACACCACCTCGCGGTCACCGATGATCGCCATGATGTCGTCGACATTGTGTGGGGCGTCGAGGACGACGCACTCCTTGTCGTTGCCGATGACCCAGACGTTGTTCTCGACCTCGAACGTCTCGCCGTCGAGGCTGAACGTGCCCTTCGTGACCCCGTGGTCGATGCGGACCTCACTCATCAACTGCCTCTTCTCTGTGAATTCCCAACAAACGGAGGTCAGTCAACCATGATCACCGAGCGCAACACATCTCCGCGGTGCATCTTGTCGAACGCGGCCTCGACATCGCCGATGCCGATCTTCTCGGTCACGAACGCCTCCAGCGGCAGCCGGCCCTGCAGATGGAGATCGACGAGCATCGGGAAATCCCGGCTGGGCAGGCAATCGCCATACCAGGACGACTTGAGCGCGCCGCCGTGGCCGAACACCTCCAGCAGCGGGATCTCCCAGGTCATGTCCGGGGTGGGTACGCCCACGAGGACCGCGGTGCCGGCGAGATCGCGGGCACCGAAAGCCTGGGTGAAGGTCTCGGGCCGGCCGACGGCGTCGATGACGCAGTCCGCACCGTGGCCGTCGGTGAGCGTCTTGATCTCCTCGATCACATCGCGCGTGCCGTCGGCGTGGACCGAGTGTGTCGCGCCCAGCGCGAGCGCCTGATCGAGCTTCCGGGCATCGGTGTCGACCGCGATGATCGTCGCCGCGCCCGCGAGCCGCGCACCCACGATCGACGCCATCCCGACCCCGCCGCAGCCGATCACGGCCACGGAGTCGCCACGCCCGACGTTGCCCGTGTTGATCGCCGCGCCCAACCCGGCCATGACGCCGCAGCCCAGGAGGCCCGCGACCTCCGGAGCGGCCGCCGGGTCGACCTTGGTGCACTGCCCGGCCGCCACCAGCGTTTTCTCGGCGAAGGCGCCGATGCCAAGGGCGGGGGAGAGCTCGGTGCCGGCGTCCGGGTCGCCTTCGGCCAGGGTCATCTTCTGCGCGGCGTTGTGGGTGGCGAAGCAATACCACGGCTTGCCCTTGGCGCAGGCGCGGCACTGGCCGCACACCGCGCGCCAGTTCAGGACCACATAGTCACCGGGGGCCACCTCACTGACACCCGCACCGACGGCCTCCACGATGCCCGCGGCCTCGTGGCCCAGCAGGAAGGGGAAATCGTCGTTGATCCCGCCTTCGCGATAGTGCAGATCGGTGTGGCAGACGCCGCAGGCCTGGATCTTCACCACCGCCTCACCCGGGCCCGGGTCGGGGATGACGATGTCGACGACTTCCACGTCGGCGCCCTTGCTGCGGGCGATCACGGCTTTCACGGTTTGGCTCATCACGGACTCCTTCGAGCGGGCGGACAGGCCTGAAATCTAGCGAATGGTCGCCGTCAGACGACGGCCCCGTCGCCGTCCCAAGGATCACGGTGGCGGGGCAGTGCCCGCCAGCCCAGGATCACCGTGGCGACGAACGCGATCACCGCGAGCCAGCCGGCCCAGCCGGGCAGGCGCACGCCGACGATCGTCAGCAGCATGGCCGCGAGCACATAGCCACCGCACACCGCCGCGACCGCGGCCAAGCCTTTCGGGCGGCGCATCGGCGGCAGGGGCGGCGGGGTGTATTCCGACGGGTCCGGATCGTCCGGCTCGACCTCGTCGATCGCCTCGGTCAGGTTGAAGGTCTCGAACGCGTCGGGGGACCAGGTGGCGTGCTGCTCACGAAGATCCGGTGGTTCATTGGGCGAGGGTGGGGTGACACCGGGGCTGATCCCGTCCATTTCCAGGCCCGAGACCATCGCGGTGAAGTCCCGGTCATAGTCCTCCTGGCCGCGCTCAGGCATGGTCATCACTCCGCTCCCCGCCAGCCCGTGCGGTCGTGTGGCGCCGGATGAACTCGGCCGAGGTGGCGAACAGGTCGTCGGCCTCATAGTCCAAGGTCGCCACATGGAACGACCGCGTCAACGGGCACTCGGTGACCTCGGCGGAGGCCACGCCGTGGTGGATCAGCCGCGCCGACGTCGGATCGACCACGTGATCGGTGACCGAGCGGAACATGAGGATCGGCTGGTCGACCCGGGCCAGCTCCGCCCGCACTGCGGCCCACAGCTCGGTCATCGAGACCAGGGCCTTGAGCGGCACCCGGTCATAACCGTGCTCGGTCACCCCCGGCTTGGCGATGTCATCGGTGATCCCGGCCAACGACGGCACCACCCGGCTCAGCAGCGACAGGGCGAGGAACCGCTTGTCCGCCGTCGCGATCGACGGGTTGACCAGCAGCAGACCGCGGACCTGTTCGCCGTGCACCTGTGCCAGGCGCAGCGCCAGCGCCCCGCCCATCGACAGCCCGGCGACGAACACCTCGTCGCACTCGCGCCGGAGCTCCCGGAACGCCCGATCGACCGTGGCGAACCAGTCGTGCCAGGTGGTGCGGTTCATCTGCTGCCACGACGTGCCATGCCCGGGCAGCAACGGCAGCGAGACGGCGAAACCTGCCTCGAGAAGATGATCGGCGAAGGGGCGCATCGAGAACGGCGACCCCGTGAAGCCATGGCAGAGCACGACGCCGACCGGTCCGGCACCGCCTGCGAACGCGGCCGACCGTTCTCGAACGGCACGCTCGTCGTGCTCATCACTGCCCCAACCCACGCCGGCCATCGTACCTGGGGGATTGCCGCCGGCTGTCCGGATTCGCCTTGTCGCCAAGGGCCGGCGCGGATCGCGTGGGTGTACCCGAACGCTGCTGTGGCCTAGGGTTTCCCTGTGTATTACTGGTTGTTCAAGTGGTTGCTGTTCGCCCCGGTGCTGAAGGCCGTCTGCCGGCCGTGGCTGGAGGGTGCCGAGAACATTCCCAAGCAGGGTGGCGCAGTCCTGGTCAGCAATCACCTGTCCTATGGCGACACCGTGATCCTGCCCGCGATCGTCGAGCGCAAGATCACCTTCCCCGCCAAGGCCGAACTGTTCACAGGCGAGTCCTTCGGTGGCAAGGTCGTGGCCTGGTTCCTCCGCAACGTCGGCATGTTGCCGATGGACCGCTCGGGGGGACGCGCCTCCGCGGACTCCGTGGATCACGTCGGTGACGTTCTGCGCTCGGGCGAGATCGTCGGCATCTATGCCGAGGGGACGCGCTCACCCGACGGCCGGCTCTACAAGGGCAAGACAGGGGTCGCCCGGCTCGTCCTCGGCCACCGGGTGCCGGTGCTTCCCGTGGGCACGGTCAGCACCCAGTTCGTCAAGGGCTGGTTCGGCATCCCTTATATGCGCCGCCCGGGGATCCGGATCGGCAAACCGCTCGACTTCAGCCAATACTTCGATCAGCCCGCGAACCGCGAGGTGCTGCGCTGGGTCACCGACGAGATCATGGCCGCCGTGCAGGAGCTCACCGGCCAGGAATACGTCGATGTCTATGCGACCTCGGTCAAGTCCGGAGCCCTCGACGGACGCAACATCGACGACAAGGTGATGGCGCGGCCGGGTCTGGGCAGCCGGGTCCCGCCGACCACGGCCGAGCTCGCCCAGGGCGAGCCGGACTCCTCGGGACGGCCATGACCAGCGGCCTCCGGCCGGACGCGATGCGGGGGCCCAACCGCCCGGAGGCCCGCAGGGAGGGTGACGGCTCGGGTTCGCGTGCCTATTGGCTGACCAAGCATGTGCTGATCGGGCCCGTGATCAAGCGGATCTTCCGCCCGATCACGCTCGGCGCCCACCACGTCCCGGACCACGGCGGCGCGATTATCGCGAGCAACCACCTGTCGATCGCCGACTGGCTGTTCACCCCGCTCGCGCTGCGCCGGCGGATCACCTATGTGGCGAAATCCGACTATTTCACCGGGCCGGGCCTCAAGGGCGCGCTGCAGCGCACCTTCTTCGCCGGGACCGGCCAGGTCCCCATCGACCGCTCCGGCGGCGAGGCCGCCCAGGGCGCGCTCACGGCCGGCCTGCGCGTCCTCAGGCGGGGCGAGCTTTTCGGAATCTTCCCCGAGGGCACGCGCAGTCATGACGGGCGCCTTTACAAGGGACGCACCGGGGTCGCGCGGCTCGCGCTCGCGGCCGGTGTCCCGATCGTCCCCACGGCAGTCATCAACACCGACCTGATCGCTCCCCGCGACAAGCTCTTCGGCCGGGTCGTCACGCCGATCGTCGCGTTCGGTGCTCCCCTCGACTTCTCCCGGCACGCCGCCGCCCAGGCCGACCGGCTGGTGCTGCGCTCGGTCACCGACGAGGTGATGTACGCGATCATGGAGATGTCCGGGCAGGAATATGTCGATGAGTACGCCACGGCTGCCCGGGAGGCAGCGGGGTGAGTCTCGTGAGCCCCGGGACCGACCTGTCCGTGCCCCTGTTCCGGGTGCTGGCGTGGATGCGTTATGTCCTGGCGGCCCTCACCATCGTCGTGAACGTCACCCGCCTCGATGAGGCGAGACTGCCCGTGCTGGTCGGGGTGACCTCGGTGTTGATCGTGGTGCAGTCGGTGCTGCTGCATTGGTTGTACGCCGGGCGGGGGCAGGTGCGCGGCTGGGTGCTCGGGCTCGATTTCGGTGTCACGGTGTGCCTGCTGGCGCTGTCCCCGGCGATCGGCAGCCCGGGGCAGACGCTGCCGGTCACCGGCTTCTGGAGTGCGGCGGCGCCGGTCGCGATCGCGCTCGCGCGTGGCTGGGGGCTCGGTGCGGCGGCCGCGCTGGGGCTCTGCCTAGTGGCGTTCGTGCAGCATCCGGACCTGCGCCCGGAGGCCTGGGGGCTGCTGGTCGTGCTGGTGATCAGCACCGGCGGCCTGGGCTATCTGGTGGACCAGCTGCGGCGGGTGAGCGTCGAGCATCAGCGCCTCAGCGCGACCACCGCGCACATCTCCGAGCGCCAGCGCCTCGCGCGGATCGTCCACGACGGCGTTCTGCAGGTGCTCGCGATGGTCGAGCGGGAGGCCCCGGGCCTGGGCGCACGGGGGGAGAAGCTGGCCCTGATGGCCAGAGAGCAGGAGGGCCAGCTCCGGGCCCTGATCCAGGACTCCCGGGAGGACGTCACGGGCGAGCGGCGCGGGGGAACGGGACGCCGCAACCTCGCCGCCCTGCTCGACCGGCACGCGAGCGCGACCGTCACGGTGTCGACCCCGGTGGAGCCGGTGCTGATCGCGCAGGGCCGTGCGGCGGAGATCAACGCGGCGGTGCAGGAGGCGCTCACCAACGTGACGAAACACGCCGGGCCCGGTGCGCGCGCCTGGGTGCTGCTCGAGGTGGAGGACGACGAGGTGGTGGTTTCCATTCGCGACAGCGGCGTGGGTGGCGACCCGGAGGCGTTTGCAGATGCAATGCACGCCGATCGCATGGGCATGAAACACTCGATCTACGGACGCATTCGGGATCTCGGGGGCACCGCCACGCTCGGCACCGCCCCCGGCCGGGGTGTGGAGTGGGAATTCCGGGTGCCCACGCAACCGTGACGGGGAGCTCGGGCCGAACACGGGTGAGGATGATGACGAACGCGGAACAAAGGGCACGCCGGGTGATGCTGGTCGATGACCACCCCATGTGGCTCGAGGCCATGGGTGATGACCTGCAGGCTGCCGGTTTCGAGATCGTGGCCACGGCGCGCACCGGTGAGGAGTGCCTGACCCGCGCCCGCGCGACCCGCCCCGAGATCGTCACCATGGATCTGCAGATCCCCGAGCCCGACGGTGCGACGTGCACCGAGATCCTCATGCGCGAGATGCCCGAGCTCAAGGTGCTCGTGGTCTCCGCCTCCGGTGAGCGGCACGACGTGCTGCGCGCGGTGAAGGCCGGTGCCCGGGGCTATCTGCTGAAGTCCGCGACTCCCGAGGAGATGCTGGACGGTGTCCGGCAGACCGCCGAAGGCGAAGCCGTGTTCACCCCCAGCCTGGCCGGCATCGTCCTCGGTGAGTTCCGCCGGATGGTCACCGACGCCCAGGGCAACCACGAGACCGGCCCCAGCCTGACCAACCGCGAGATCGAGGTCCTGCGCTATGTCGCCAAGGGCATGGCCTATCGCGAGATCGCCGAAGAGCTCGTGGTGTCGCACCGGACGGTGCAGAACCACGTCCAGAACGTCCTGCGCAAACTCCAGCTGCACAACCGCGTGGAGCTGGCGCTGTACGCCGTCGAACAGGGCTACACGGCCTGAGGGTCCGGCCTCTGGCCGCGCCGTGGCGGGTTTGACCAGACCGCCTATCCTGTCGCTCGTGTCATTCCCCAGCCTGGAGCAGTTGCATTCACTGAGCCCGCAGCAGCAGCCGGATTATCCCGACCCGGCCGCCGTCGCAGCCGTCAGCCGCGACCTCTCCACCCGTCCCCCGTTGGTATTCGCCGGTGAGTGCGACGACCTGCGCGCCAAGCTGGCCTCGGTCGCGCGTCGCGAGGCGTTTCTCCTGCAGGGCGGTGATTGTGCGGAGACCTTTGCCGGGGTGACGGCCCAGAACGTGAAGAACAAGCTGCAGGTGCTGCTGGCGATGGCGGTCGTGATGACCTATGCCGCTCAGGTGCCGGTGGTGAAGGTCGGCCGGATCGCGGGGCAATATGCCAAGCCGCGCTCCTCGGGCGATGAGACCCGTGGCGAGGTCACCCTGCCGAGCTTCCGCGGCGATGCGGTCAACGGCTTCGAGTTCACCCCCGAGGCGCGGACTCCCGATCCCGAGCGGCTGCTGCGGGTCTATAACGCCTCGGCCGCAACGCTGAACCTGACCCGGGCCTTTGTGACCGGTGGCTTCGCCGACCTGCGGACCATCCACAACTGGAACTCCAATTTCGTCCGCAGCTCCAACGTGGTCGAGCGCTATGAGTCCCTCGCCGCCGAGATCGAGCGGGCGATGGCGTTCATGGTGGCCTGCGGGATCTCCGACGAGCACATGCGCACCGTCGACTTCTATGCCTCCCACGAGGCGCTGCTGCTGGAATACGAGCATGCGCTCACCCGCATCGACTCGCGCTCACAGCTGCCCTACAACACCTCGGGCCACTTCATCTGGATCGGGGAGCGTACGCGCCAGTTGGACGGTGCGCACGTCGAGTTCCTGCGCCACGTCCGCAACCCGATCGGGGTCAAGCTCGGCCCCAAGGTGTCGGGGGCGGACGCCCTGGCGATGGCCGAGCGGCTCGACCCCGACAACGAGCCCGGCCGGCTGACGTTCATCACCCGGATGGGCGCCGACAACGTCAAGGATGCGCTCCCGCCGATCATCGAGACCCTGCACAATGCCGGGCGCACGCCCGTGTGGGTCTGCGATCCCATGCACGGCAACACGTTCTCCACCTCAAACGGGTTCAAGACCCGCGCGTTCGAGCGGATCGTCGCCGAGCTCAACGGCTGGTTCGACGTGCACGACCAGATGGATTCCTGGCCCGGTGGCGTGCACATCGAGTTCACCGGGGACGATGTCACCGAGTGTGTCGGCGGTGTCGGGGAGGTCAACGAGGCCGACCTGGAGAACCGCTATGAAAGCGTCTGCGACCCGCGGTTGAACCGCAAGCAGTCGCTCGAGTTGGCCTTCACCGTTGCCGAACGGCTGACCGACGGCCGCATCAAGCGGCCGAACCCGTTCCAGGAGTTCGTGCCGGTCGATCTGTGACCTGTGCGCGCGCCACCGGTCAGGCGCCCTATCGTGGCGGCCGTGATCGACCTGCGCAGTGACACCCTGACCACGCCCACGCCCGGGATGCGCGCCGCGATGGCCGCGGCGGAGGTGGGTGATGATGTGTACGCCGAGGATCCGGCAGTGCTCGCGTTGGAGGCCCGGGTCGCGGACCTGCTCGGTCACGAGGCGGGCCTGTTCTGTGTCTCGGGTTCGCTGGCGAACCTGCTGGGAGTGCGGCTGCTGGTCGACCCCGGTCAGGAGGTCCTGTGCGATGCCCGGGCGCACATCGCGCGTGCGGAGCTGGGCGCCCATGGCGCGGTGTCGGGGGTGACGATGCGGACCTGGACGTCGGCGCGCGGCATCGCGGAGGTCGGGGCGATCGCCGAACTGCTCGAGCCGGACGCGGGACCCTATCTGGTGTCGACCGCGGCGGTGGCGCTGGAGAACACCCACAATTTCGGTGGGGGGACGATCCAGCCGCTCGGCCAGCTGCAGGCCGTGCACGAGGTCTGTCGGGCAGCCGGGGTGGCGCTGCACCTCGACGGGGCGCGGCTGTGGAATGCACACGTGACCACGGGCGTGGGCCTGCGGGACTATGGCCGGCTGTTCGACACCGCATCGGTGTGCTTCTCCAAGGGGTTGGGGGCACCGGTCGGGTCGATGCTCGTCGCCTCGGCGGAGCGGATTGCCGAAGCCCGCGTGCTGCGCAAGCGGCTCGGTGCAGGGTGGCGCCAGGCCGGGGTGCTCGCGGCCGCTGCGGCGTACGCCCTGGATCACCAGATCGACCGGTTGGCCGAGGATCACGACGCGGCGCGGAGCCTGGCGTTCGCCATCGCCGAACGCGTCCCAACCGCGGTCGACCCGGGCACGGTCGAGACCAACATCGTGGTCCTCGATACCGGGACCCGCCCCGCCGCCGAGATCGCGGCCG
>JAUNRO010000096.1:0-6381 GCA_030544185.1 Propionibacteriaceae bacterium
CGATGCGCGCGGTGGTGCCGGGTGCGCCGTCGTGGCCCGTCAGCGTGAGGAAACCGCCCATCGCCACGACCAGCCGGTGAGCGATCGTCAACCCCAGTCCCGTCCCGGGGCTGGGGTCATTGCGTGCGCTCGCGAAGCGCTCAAGAACGAGCGCGCGCTCGTCGCTGGGAATGCCCCGGCCGGTGTCGGTCACGTCGATGTGCACCCACTGCCCGCGCTCGTCGGCCCAGGAGCCCGTGGAGAGCCACACGATCTGATCGTCGCTCGAGGCGCTCACCGCGTTGGCGATCAGCTCGTCCACCGCCCGGGCGAGCCGCGGTTCGTCGAAGGTCGCGTGTGCCGTCGGGTCGCAGGCACCGCGCTCGACCGTGACACCGGGAGCGCCGAGCTCCACGGCGCGGGTCGCCCACAGATCCACCAGGATCTCGGTGAACTCGGTCAGCGAGATCCCTGGTTGCGGCTCCAGCAGCCCCGGCAGCTCCACCCGCTGCAACAGCAGCAGGTCACTGACGATATTGCGCACCTGCCGCACCCGGCCGAGGCTTTGCACCGGCTCGGGGCGCCCCGGTTGCGCGCGCGCCTCATCCTCGAGCGCCCGGTGCAGAGTCGCCAGGGGCTGCTCCAGTTGCCGGGCGAGATCGTGATGGAGCTGGGTTTCCCGGGCGTACGCCTGATCGGCGCTCGCGACCAGCCGGTTCGCCGCCCGCGCCAGCCGTGCATAGTCCTCTCGGCCCACCTCGGGCAGCGACGCCACCCCGCCGCCCGCGGTCGCCCGCGCCACGGCCTCTTCGAACGTCACGGTGGGCGCCTTGAGCCGACCCGCGACCCACCAGGCGGCGAACCCGGTCGCTGCGAGCGCGACGGCGGCGACCAGGCCCAGGACCCCCAGCTGGGTCACGATCACGGTGTGCTGCGGGGCGTGGAACGCCACGACCGCGATCGTGGCGGTCCCGGCCGGTGCCTGCACCTCGGTCGTCTGCCAGCTCACGCGCCCGTGTCCGGGCGAGCGTGCCGAGCCGGTGCCGGGGGTGAGGATGCGTTGCTGGACGGCATCGGCGAGAACGCCGAAGGTGAGCGTCCGGTCACCGCGGCGCTCCGCCCGCCACGACGTGCCGGGCGTCGTCCCGAGGAGCAGTTCGTTGTGGTCGGGGTGCTGCAGGTCGAGGTAGGCCGCGACGAAGCGCCGCGGGGTGGTGAAGGGCTCGCCGGTCGCGGGATCCACACCGAGCGCGGCATAGCGACGAACCTCGGCGGCCTCCTTCGCCAGCCCGGCCTGGATGCGGTGGTCGGCGGCGGTGCCGAGCGCCCACGCGGCCCCGAGCATCAGCACGAGCAGACCGAGGGCGCTCACGACGACGGTCCAGCCGACGACGCGCCGCCGGCCCGGCACAGGGGGTCGCATCACGGCTCCCTGAACCTTGTCCAGGGCCGTCTGCTGGGTGATGGCCGGGCCGGTTTCGACGAGCGCCGGGGTAGCAACCGCCATGCCGTGACGCTAAGCCTGCCCGATGAGTCGGGAGTGAATCGAGGATGAGCGCTTCCTCATCCGGTGTCGACAGATGACCGTGGGTTGGGGCCGGCCTGGAAGGATGGCCGCGTGCGTCTTCTCGTGCTCCTCGTGGCGATCGGGCTGTTGTGCGGCCTGCCGGGATTGGCGTACGCAGAGACTGCGGCCGGCGAGGAGACGACGCGGGTGCCGGTCGCGGCCGAGGCGGACGGGACTGCGGTGGAGCTGGACGTGTCGTGGTGGTTGCCGGGCGGTCCGGGGCCCCATCCGGCGGTGATCCTCACTCATGGTTTCGGCGGGTCCAAGGGCGATGTGGCCGAGCAGGCCCGCGCGTTGGCGGCGGAGGGCTACGTGGTGGCGGGCTATACGGCGCGGGGCTTCGGCGGCTCCGGCGGACGAATCCATCTCAACGATCCCGGGGTGGAGGCTGCGGACCTGCGGCGGCTCATCGATGTCGTCGCCGGCCGGCCGGACGTGATGCTCGACGGCCCGGACGACCCGCGCCTGGGGGTGAGCGGTGCGTCCTATGGGGGAGCGGTGGCGCTGCTCGCGGCTGCCGACGACCCGCGGATCGACGCCCTGGCGCCCGTCGCGACCTGGTCCGATCTCGGGCGGGCCCTGTTCCCGAACCACGCCGCCGAGGAGCCGGGGCCAATGCAACAGCAGTGGATCGCCGGCTTCTTCGCCGCGGCGCTGCGCCCGTCGGCCGGTGACGCTCGCGCGGGCGAGGCGGAGGATCTGCGGTGCGGCCGCTTCGAGGCGGAGCTGTGCCGGGCGCTGCTGGACTCGGCGGAGACGGGCCGGCCGGCGCCGGGGCTGCTGGCTGAACTCCGGCGCCGCAGCCCCATCGAATCGGCCGATCGGATCACCGCCCCGACCCTGCTGGTGCAGGGCATGGCCGACTCGCTCTTCGGCCTCGACCAGGCCGATGCGATGGCCGCGGCGCTGGCGCGGACGGGCACGGAGCACGCCGTGCACTGGACCGACGGCGGCCACGACGCCATATCGAGCAACCCCGAGGCCGACGAGGCGGCGGTCACCGCCTGGTTCGCCACCCACCTCAAGGGCGCACCCGCGACCGTGCCACCGTTCGGCTATCCCGGCCCGCTCCCCTTCGGCGGGCAGGCCAAGCGCTTCACCGCCGATCACTATCCGGGCCTCGCCAGCCCGCCCCTGGCGATCGCCATCGACGCCGAGCCAGCCACGATCCTCACCCCGCCCGGCGGTCAGCCCGCCTCCATCACCCGCGCACCGAGCTTCGGGGAGGACAACTCGGGCAGCGTCTTCCAGGCCTATCCGCTCGCGGCGATTCCTGGCCAGTCGGCGGCCTTCGATACCGGCGACCTGCAGGAATTCCACTCGATCGCGGGCGCTCCCGTGGTGCGCCTGCGGGTGACGTCGACCGGTGATGAGGTGACCCTGTTCGTGTCGCTGTGGCAGATCAACGGGGCGACCGCCGCCCAGCCGCGGCGCGGCGTCGCGCCCCTCCGGGTCGCCGTCGAGCCGGGCCGGCCCACCGATCTCATGGTCACGCTCCCCGGCGGCACCTGGTCGCTGGAGAAGGGCAGCGCCTGGCGGGTGCTCGTCACCTCGACCGACGCGGCCTATGCCAACGCGACCGCCGCGCGGATGGACACGATCGAGGTGACCGCGCTGGAGTTCGGCGAGTTCGCCGGCCGACCGCTGCGATCGGACCAGCCGCTCGACCGGGAGCTGATCGGTGTGCTGATCGTGCTCGGGGTGCTCCTCGCGGCGTTCGCGGGCTGGGGGCTGGCGCACCACCGGGCCCGGGTCCGGCTGCCGGAGCGGCCCGAGCTGGCGGAGACGCCGGTCACCGTCGAGGGGCTCACGAAGGCCTATCCCGACGGCCATCGCGCCGTCAGCGACGTCTCGTGGCGGGCGGAGCCGGGCCAGGTGGTCGGGCTCCTCGGGCCCAACGGCGCGGGCAAGACGACGACGCTGCGGATGGTGCTCGGGCTGGTCCGCCCCGATGCCGGCGGATCGTGGGTGCGAGGCGTGCCGGTCACCCCGGGTGCCCCGGTGCTGCGCCGGGTGGGCGCGCTGGTCGAGGGACCCGGGTTCATGCCACACCTGACCGGGCGGCAGAACCTGCGTGCCTATTGGGCCGCGACGGGGCGGCCGGAGGCCGAGGCCGGGTTCGGCGAGGCGCTGGAAGTCGCCGCACTCGGTGGCGCGCTGGACCGGCCGGTGAAGTCCTATTCGCAGGGCATGCGGCAGCGGCTCGGGATCGCGCAGGCGATGCTGGGCCGCCCGGATCTGTTGATCCTGGACGAGCCGACGAACGGGCTCGATCCGCCCCAGATTGCGGCGATGCGGCCGATCCTGCAGGCGTACGCCGCGACGGGGCGGACGGTCGTCATCTCCTCCCACCTGCTGTGGGAGGTGGAGCAGACGTGCACCCATGTGGTGGTGATGGATGCCGGGCAGGTGTTGGTGAGCGGGCCCGTGGCGGAGCTGTTGGAGGGCAAGCGACACCTGGAGGAGCTGTTCTTGTCGGTGCTCGACCAGGGCCGGGGCTCCGGTGGTGATGCGGAGGCGGAGACGTTGACCGATCGGCTGCGGAAGGTGCGTCCCCGATGAGCCGCGCACTGCCGGTGCGTCACGAGCTCGGCCGTCAGCTCGGCCGGGCGCGGACCCGTTGGTTGTTCGGGCTGATCCTCGCGTTGCCTCTGGTGTTCGTCGCGGCGTTCTCGATCGGGCGCAGCGGCGACCCGGACGCGGCCGCGAGCAGCTTCATCGATCTCGCGACGCTGTCGGCGCCGAACTTCACGGTGTTCACGCTGATCGTGTCCGCCGACCTGCTGCTCGGCATCGTCGCCGCGATGTTCCTCGGCGATTCCGTCCCGACCGAGGCCAACTGGAAGTCGCTGCGCTACCTGCTCACCGCGCCCGTGCCACGGGCTCGGCTGCTCGTGGCGAAGCTCGCCGTCGGGGCGGGTCTGACGTTCGCGGCGATCCTCCTGCTCGCCGGCTGGGCCGTCGCGGTGGGCGCTGTGGCCTACGGCATCGAGCCCTATCGCGGGCTCACCGGGGCCACGCTCACCTGGCCCGAGCTCTGGCCGCGCCTGCTCGCGACCGTGGTGTTCCTGTTCCTCAACGTCCTGCAGGTGGGGGCGCTCGCGTTCCTGTTGGGGGTGCGCACCGACGCTCCGCTCGCCGCGGTCGGTGGAGCGATCATGATCGTCATCGTGGCCGCGATCCTCAACGGGCTGGACAGCCTCGGGGTGCTCCGCCACGGGCTGCCGATGCACTATTCGGGGGCGTGGCTCGACCTGTTCGCGCACGAGATCGCGTGGTCCGACCTGGCGCTCGGGGTCGCGTGGTCGGCGCTCTATGCGGTGTTGTTCGCCGGTCTGGGCGTACGCCGGTTCCTGCGTGCGGACGTGTTGAGCTGAGGTGCGGTCTCAGCCGGGGATGTCAACCTGATCGTTGACGGGCCAGCCCCCGCGCGGCGCGCGCATCGTGAACAGCGAGCGGCCCTGGCGGAAGTGGCGATAGCCGTCGAGCAGCGCGAGCACCGTGCTCGCCTTCGCGGCCTTGTTGTTGGGCCGTTTGTCCTCGCGCAGGCCCAGCAGATATCTCCGCGTGGCGAGCGCCGGGGAACCGGAGGTCAGGCCGATCGTGTCCACGAGCTGCTCGACGAAGAACTCATCGGCGGTCACCGGATCGCTCGCGCGCTCCCGCACGGCATAGTAGGCCGCCGCATAGGGCGCCAGCTGGCACGGCAGCAGGTTGCGGTTCTTGTAGGCGCCGTCGACGATCTCGTCGAGGCCGGTGTGGATGCCCATCCAATAGACGACGTCATCGCGGCTGTAGCTTGCCGCGAAGCCGCCGCCCTTCAGCAGCCAGTTCACGATGGGGACGATCGCGGCGAGCTGGGCGCCGTGCTTGAACCCGCGGACCTTGAGCGCATCCGCCGCGGTCCGGATCGCGCCGGTGTCCACCTTGTCCTGGGCCTCGGGGGAGAGCCCGCGCACGACATGCATGTCGACGGTGCAGCCCGAGCGCACGACCGCCTGCAGCCGGTGCTGGCCGTCGATCAGCCGGCCTTCGGAGTCGAAGCGGATCGGATCGGCGGTGTAGAGCCAGCGGCCGTCGGTCATCGCTGCCGCATATTCCTTCACCCGCGATGGCCGCAGCGTCCGGTTGGCGATATTGCGCTCCAACCATTTCTCGGCCTGTTCCGGCGCCACCGCCATCGTCTTGTGCGTCACCCGTCCCACGGCGCCACCCTATGCCGCGGGACCGCTCAGGCGGGGCCGGACGCGCCGTTGTCCGGAGTGCGCGCGGGTGCGGGCGGTGGTGGGCCGGGCGGAATGACCGGCGCTCCGAGCCGTTCCGGAGAAAGATAGGTCATTTTCCGCAGCAGCACCTCGGCCGGCCCCCGCAGATTGCGGGCCTCGAGGAGAGACGCGATGACCAGCGAGGCGAGCCAGATCCCGAAGGCGATGGCGACCGCGAGAGTGGTGTTGATCCGCTCACCCAGCCCCAGGCCCCAGGCCGAGAGCAGCGGGGCGAAGATCACCGACTGGAAGAGATAGAAGGTGAGCGACCGGCTGCCGACCGCGGCGAACGCGCGGGTGACCGGTCCACGACGCTCGCCCAGGCGGGCGGCGATCAGCGCGATTGCGGCGGCGTACCCCAATCCCGTCGCCGTGCCGCCCGCGTAGTTGAGCGTGGCGTAGCCCCAGCCCATCTCGGTCGGCCACAGCGGAGCCTGGAGGTGCTCCAGGGCGACCGGGATGCCGGCCAGCCAGCCGAGCGCGATGCCGCCGATCGCCAGCTTGATCAGCTGCGGCCGCCAGCGCTCCGGGTGCTCGAGCACCTCATGGCGGGCGAAGATCCAGCCGAGG
>JAUNRO010000096.1:6391-6899 GCA_030544185.1 Propionibacteriaceae bacterium
TCAGCGTGGGCGAGGAGACCAGCCAGAACCCGATGCGCATCAGCATCGCCCAGCCGTAGTTCGCCATCCCGCTGGCGATGTCGGCAAGGGAGAACTCCAGGGCTTCGCTGGGCGCCGCGGCCAGGACTTCGTCCATCTGGGCGAGGAAGAGCATGCCGCTGATGCCGCTGGCCACGGCGTAGGCGATCAGCGCCCAGAACACGACCTTCAGTGTCTTGACCGAGGTCTCGAACAGCGCGACGACCAGGATCAGGCCGACGATGACATAGGCGCCGAGAATGTCCCCGCTGAACAGCAGCAGGGCGTGGACGAAGCCCAGCAGCACCATCGCCCAGTGGCGACGCCGGAGCATGCGGCGGATGTGCGTGCGATGGATGCCCCGCGCCGCGCGGGCGCGGGCGAACTGGACCATGCCATAACCGAACAGGAAGGCGAACATTGGCAGGATCCGACCGTCGACGGCGATGGCCATGACCGCCCGGATGTTGCGGTCGAGCTGAGTGCCGTC
>JAUNRO010000096.1:6909-10106 GCA_030544185.1 Propionibacteriaceae bacterium
AGGTGGAAATTGGTCATCCCACTGGGGTGGCCCCACAGATAGGCCGAGCTGTTGGCGGCCGCGATCAGCAAGAGCATGAAGCCGCGGGCCAGGTCGGGCGCGAGGCTGCGCGTGGGCGGTTGCGGCTGAGCTGGTGTGGCTGCGGCGGACACCGGTGGCTGGGCAGTCATGGGACCTCCTGGGTCGAGCCTAGGGAATCATGGGGCTCATGATGACGCCGCACATCACGTGGAACTGGCCCGAGACCGCGATCGAGCTCGGGGTCCTGATCGTCTTGGCGCTGGTGATCTATCGGTTGATCAACCACGCGATCAAGGTCCTGGTGCGCAGCTCCGTGCAGCGCGCGGAGGACCGGCTTGCCGCGGCGGACAGCCGGACGGCGCGGATCCTGGCCGACTTCACGGGGATCTCCAATGCCCGCCACCGAGCGCGCACCGAGACCCTCGGGTCGCTGCTGCGCAGCGTCAACGCCGTGGTGACCCTCGTGATCACCGTGATGATGCTCCTGCGCGCCCTGGGGATCCCGTTGACCCCGTTGCTGGCGTCGGCCGGCATCGGTGGGGTGGCGCTGGGCTTCGGCGCGCAGAGCCTGGTCAAGGACTATCTGTCGGGCATCTTCATGCTCCTGGAGGACCAATTCGGGGTCGGCGACATCGTGGACCTCGGGGAGGCGAGCGGCACGATCGAGGAGGTCGGCCTGCGGGTCACCCGGCTGCGGGATGCGACCGGTCAGGTCTGGTATGTCCGCAACGGTGAGATCCTCCGCGTCGGCAATCTCTCCCAGGGCTGGTCGACCGCGACCGTGACGGTCCCCGTCGCGGTGACGTCCGATCCGGCGAAGGTGCTCGAGGTCCTCGACGAGGCCATGGCGGAGATCTATGCGGACGACGAGTTCGCCGACGTGCTGTTGGACCGGCCCTCGGTCGCGGGCATCGATGCGGTGAGCGGCGGCACGATGAGCGCGAAGATCTTTGCCAAGTGCGCGCCCAACAAGCACTGGGGGATGCAGCGCGCGATCCTTGCCCGGTCGGTGGTGGCGCTGAAGCGCGCGGGCATTCACGCGCCGCTGGTGGCCTACCTCGCCGAGGGCAGCGAGCGTCCCGAGCCGCCGAAGGACTGACCCCCCGCCGAGGGGTGCGAGGAGCGGTCGGTAGGGTTTTGTGTGTCGGTTTGATAACGACGCTGGTCTATCGCGAACGGCCCGACGCGATAGATCCCCTCAATAGTCGGCATCCACAGAAGCAATCGGCTCTGTCTTTCGATATTTCCAGTTTTGATATAGGCTATGAATCGTAGCCGGGGGGAACCAACGAAGCTCCTCGGGCCGCCAACAAGAACTGAGAGGTCGCATCAATGGCACTCATGAACACCAAGATCCTCGACTTCAGCACCACCGCTTTCAAGGACGGCGAGTTCGTCGACGTCACCCAGGACGACGTGCTCGGCAAGTGGGCCATCTTCTTCTTCTATCCGGCCGACTTCACCTTCGTCTGCCCGACCGAGCTCGGCGACATGGCTGATCACTACGACGAGCTGCAGAAGCTCGGCGTCGAGGTCTTCTCGGTCTCCACCGACACCCACTTCGTGCACAAGGCGTGGCACGACGCCTCCGAGACCATCGGCAAGATCAAGTACTACATGCTCGGTGACCCGTCGGGCACCATCACCAACAACTTCCAGAACATGCGTGAGGGCATGGGCCTGGCCGACCGGGGCACCTTCCTGATCGACCCGGACGGCGTCATCCAGTTCGTGGAGGTCACCGCTGAGGGCATCGGCCGCAACGCCGCCGAACTCATGCGCAAGGTCAAGGCCGCGCAGTATGTGCGCAACCACCCCGGCGAGGTCTGCCCCGCCAAGTGGGAAGAGGCCGAGGGCGAGACCCTGAAGCCGGGCATCGACCTGGTCGGCAAGATCTGATCTTCGCCTCACCTGTGCTTCGCATCCGGTGGCAGTGGGTCCGCCCAGCTGCCACCGGGGCGGAGTCCCGGGCCCACCTCGTTTGCGAACGTTGATGCGAGCCGCACCCGCGTGCGGTTCACCTGAGCGCTCGCCGTCCCTCGGGCCCGGCCCCTGGCCCGACCCAACCACTCCTGTCGTCAGGTGTGACCGATCACCGGTCGGCTGCCTGACGCCGCTGAAGAGTTCACCGCATTATCTGGAGGAATCGTGCTGGACAAGGACCTGCTGGACCAACTGAAAGCCCTGATCGACGAGCGCGTCACGGAGGACGTCGTGCTTGCGAGCTCCCTGGATGACCGGCCGAAGTCGGCCGATATGAAGGAGATGCTCGACGAGGTCGCGGCGCTGTCGGACAAGATCACCCACGAGCAGCGCGACGACAACGAGCGTCGCCCGTCGTTCGCGATCGAGCGCGTCGGCTCGGACATCTCGGTCCGTTTCGCCGGCCTGCCGCTCGGGCACGAGTTCAACTCCTTCCTCCTCGCGCTGCTCCAGGTGGGCGGCAACCCGGTGAAGGAGGACCAGGCCGTCATCGACGCGGTCAAGTCCATCCAGGGCGAGCACGATTTCGTCACCTATATGTCGCTGACCTGCCAGAACTGCCCGACCGTCGTTCAGGCTTTGAACGCGATGGCCGTGCTCAACCCGAACATCAAGCACACCGCCGTCGAGGGCTCGCTGTTCCAGGACGAGGTCGAGGAGCGCCGCATCCTCGCGGTGCCGACCGTCTATCAAAACGGTGACGAGTTCTCCGCCGGCCGGATGGACATCGCCGACTTCGTGGCGAAACTGTCCGACGGTGGCATCTCCACCGAAGCGCTCAGCGAGAAGGAGCCGTTCGAGGTGCTCGTGCTCGGCGGTGGCCCCGCCGGTGCCGCGGCCGCGATCTATGCCGCCCGCAAGGGCATCCGCACCGGACTCGCGGCGCCGAACATCGGTGGCCAGACGCTCGACACCATGTCGATCGAGAACTTCGTCTCGGTGCCCTACACCGAGGGCCCGAAGTTCGCGGCCGGGCTCGAGGAGCACATGGGGCAATACGAGATCGACGTCATGAAGAACGTCACCGCGACCAAGCTGGTCCCGGGTGCCGAGGGCGAGCTGCACACCGTCGAGCTCGAGGGCGGCGGCACGCTGAAGTCTCGGACCATTGTCCTGGCGACCGGCGCTCGCTGGCGTACGCTCGGCGTCCCCGGTGAGCAGGACTATCGCAACAAGGGCGTCTCGTTCTGCCC
>JAUNRO010000097.1:0-3085 GCA_030544185.1 Propionibacteriaceae bacterium
CGGCCGGTCTGCCCAGCCAGCGCGTCCTGGCTGACCTGGCCCGGCTCCGCCGCTCCATGCGATCCCGCCCCCACCACGACCAAGGAGTTCGCGCGCGTCGCACGACTCACGAATCCCGAGCCCCGCGGTGGCCGCCCGGCCAGGACCAGATCGAGCTCGTGATGCCCGAGCGCCCGGAACAGCTCATCGCGCGGTTCAACCGAGAGGGCCAGATCCACCCGCGGGTACGCCCGGGTGAACGATGCGATCAGTTTCGGCAGCAGCGTCTCGGCCGCGGTCGTCACCACCCCCACCCGGAGCCGCCCGCGGTCGGTGTCGCGAACCGCCGCCCGCGCCTCGTCGGCGAGCCCGAGCAACGACCGGGCGTACTCACCGAACACCCGGCCCGCATCGGTCGCGACGATTCCACGCCCGGATCGTGCAAACAATTTCGTGCCGAGGTCCGCCTCCAGGACCGAGATCGCCGCCGATACCGCGGGCGGGCTGACCATGAGCAGGTCAGCGGCAGCGGTCACCGACCCGGCCTCGAGCACGGTTCGGAAGGTGTTCAGCCGGGACCAGGTCAACGCATCGGGCATAACCCCATTGTTAACCAATCCCTAAGGCATCTGAATCGATTCTTCCATTGTCGTTTGATCCGCTGCCCCGCACTCTGGTGTCGTCTCCCAATCACAGAAGGGCGCGAGGAATGGCGAACAACGAGAACGGGCCGGGCCGCTGGGATCCGGGCGTGCAGAGCTACGCCGGGATGGGCTATTGGAACCCCGACTATGTGCCGAAGGACACCGACGTGCTGGCGGTGTTCCGGGTTACCCCGCAGGATGGCGTCGATCCGATCGAGGCCGCCGCGGCGGTGGCGGGCGAGTCCTCCACCGCAACCTGGACCGTGGTCTGGACCGACCGGCTGACCGCCAACGAGCACTACCAGGCCAAGGCCTATCGCTGCGAGGAAGTCCCGGGCCGCCCGGGCGAATACTTCGCCTACATCGCCTATGACATCGACCTCTTCGAAGAGGGCTCGATCGCCAACCTGACCTCCTCCATCATCGGCAACGTGTTCGGCTTCAAGCCGCTCAAGGCGCTGCGCCTGGAGGACATGCGGATCCCCGAGATCTATGTGAAGACCTTCCAGGGCCCCGCGCACGGCATCGTCATGGAGCGCGAGCACCTCAACAAATACGGCCGCCCGCTGCTCGGTGCGACCGTCAAGCCGAAGCTCGGCCTGTCCGCCCGAAATTACGGCCGGGTGATCTATGAGGCCTGCAAGGGCGGCCTCGACTTCACCAAGGACGACGAGAACATCAACTCTCAGCCGTTCATGCGCTGGCGCGACCGCTTCCTGTTCTCCATGGAGGCCGTCAACCGGGCGACCGCGGAGACCGGTGAGCTCAAGGGCCACTACCTCAACATCACCGCCGCGACGATGGAGGACATGTACGAGCGGGCCGAGTTCGCCAAGGAGCTCGGCAGCTGCATCGTGATGATCGACCTGACGATCGGCTACACCGCGATTCAGTCGATCTGCAAGTGGGCCCGCAACAACGGCGTCCTCATGCACCTGCACCGCGCGGGCCACTCGACCTATACCCGCCAGAAGACCCACGGCGTCAGCTTCCGCGTGATCGCCAAGTGGGTACGCCTGATGGGCGTGGACCACGTCCACGCCGGCACGGTCGTCGGCAAGCTCGAGGGTGATCCCGCGACCACTCGCGGCTTCTATGACACGCTGCGCCTCGACCGCGTCCCGACCAACCCGGAGCACGGCATCTTCTTCGACCAGAACTGGGCGTCGATGCCCGGTGTCATGCCGGTTGCCTCCGGCGGCATCCACGCCGGCCAGATGCACCAACTGCTCGACCTGTTCGGCGATGACGTCATCCTGCAGTTCGGTGGCGGCACCATCGGTCACCCGCTGGGCATCGCCGCCGGCGCCGAGGCCAACCGCGTCGCGGCCGAGTTGATGGTCAAGGCCCGCAACGAGGGCAAGGACATCCTGGCCGAGGGCCCGGAGATCCTGCGCAACGCCGCCAAGTGGAACCGTCCGCTCGACGTCGCGCTGTCCACCTGGGGCGACATCACGTTCGACTACACGTCGACCGATGCCCCCGACGTCCTGCCCGCCGCGACCCCGACCGCCTGAGCCGGCCGAGCCACCCGAAAGGAATCCGACATGGCTATGCACCTGCGCTATGGAACCTTCGCCCACCTGCCGCCGCTCACCGACGAGGAGATCGCGCTCCAGGTGAAGTACGCCCTCGCCAACGACTGGCCGGTCTCGGTGGAATACACCGACGATCCGCATCCCCGCAACGTCTATTGGGAGATGTGGGGCCTGCCGCTGTTCGATCTCGACGAGCCGGACGGCGTGATGGCCGAGATCAACGCGTGCCGGGAGGCGTTCCCGAACTACTACGTCCGCGTCAACGCCTATGACGCCACCCTCGGCCGCCAGACGACCGCGCTGTCGTTCCTCGTCCAGCGGCCCGAGAACGAGCCCGGCTTCACCCTCACCCGGACCGAGCTCGCCGGGCGTGCGCAGGCCTACCAATACACCTCCTACGCCACGCACCAGCCCGCCGACGCCCGCTACCTCTCGTGAGCGGTTTCGGCTTCTATCGTCCCGGCGCCCCTTCTGCCCAGTCTCAACCCGCGGCTGGGGAGGGGGCGCCCGGCGCGCCGGAGCCCGACGAGCCGCAGGTCCTCGCCGAGGATGCCCAGATCGACCTCGCGCAGGACGAGGTCGCCGCGGAAGTCACGCGCACCCTCGCCAAACTCGACGACGAACTCATCGGTCTCGCCTCGGTCAAGCAGCGGGTCCGCGAGATCGCGTCCCTCCTGCTGGTCGACCGGGCGCGCGAGCGGTTCGGCCTGACCACCTCCAAGCCAAGCCTCCACATGAGCTTCACCGGCGGCCCCGGCACCGGCAAGACCACCGTCGCCCTGCGCATGGCGGAGATTCTGCACGCGCTGGGATATCTGCGTACGCCGAAGGTCCACGCGGTGACCCGGGACGATCTTGTCGGCCAGTTCATCGGCCACACGGCGCCGAAGACCAAGGAGGCCATCGCCAAGGCCGCGGGCGGAG
>JAUNRO010000097.1:3105-10085 GCA_030544185.1 Propionibacteriaceae bacterium
TTCATCGACGAGGCCTACTATCTGTTCCGCGCCGAGAACGAGCGGGACTACGGTCAGGAGGCGATCGAGATCCTGCTCACCGAGATGGAGAACGAGCGGGGAAGCCTCGTCGTGATCTTCGCCGGCTATGCCGACCGGATGGGCGACCTGTTCGAGGCCAATCCGGGCCTGTCCTCGCGGGTGCCGCACCATATCGCGTTCAGCGACTACTCCGCCGATGAGCTGATGGAGATCGCCGAGCTGATGCTCGCGAACGAGAATTTCGCGTTCGACGACGCGGCCCAGCGGGCGTTCGAGGAATACCTCGATATCCGCATGACCAAGCCGAATTTTTCCAACGCCCGGAGCGTGCGGAATGCGATCGAGCGGACCAGGCTGCGTCAAGCCCGGCGGCTCGTGGCGCTGGATCGTCCGCTCACGAAGGACGATCTGATGGTCCTCACCGAGGACGATGTCCGCGGCAGCAGCCACTTCAGCGACGAGCCGGCCGAGGAGTCACCCGCCTGACCTGCGATCAGCACGGGGCGCGGTTGCCCACAGGGTTGTCCACAGCTGGGGACAACTCACACCGTTGTAGTTCCCCGGGTGTCACTTGTTGAAGCGATAGAGGTCCTGCTGCTGCATGATCGCGATGAGCGATTCGGCGTACGCCGGGTCGGTCGCGTAGCCGGCGGTCTGCAGGCCGCGGGCGAAGGCGTCGGGATCGTCGGCCACGCCGAACGCCGGCTCATAGCGCGGGTTGGTCCGCAGGAAATTGCCGTAGTCCAGGACCGAGTCGCGCATTGAGTCATAGGTGCGGAAGCGATCGCGGATCTCCACCTTGCGCCCGTTCTCCCATTCGCCGGTCTGGAGTTCCTGACAGTCATAGGCCACGGGTCCGCGCGGCTGGTTGTGGCACTTCACGCCGAAGTAGTTGTTGCCCGGAGCGGAGCGGCCCCAGCCCGTTTCCTGGGCGGCCTGGGCCATCGCGATCGAGGCGGGCACGCCGAACTGCTCGTCCGCGGCCTGGGCATACGGCACCATCGTGGCCAGGAATTGCTCGCCCTCGGTGACCGGCGGCCCGTCGTTGGGGCCCTCGAACAGCGCGTGCCAGGTCTCGGCGTCGACGTTGCCCGTCCCGTCGAGCGCCACCGACTTCTGGAAGGCCTCCACCGCCGCCCGGGTCGCGTCGTCATAGTCGTCATAGACCGCGGCCCGATTGCCGTGCAGGTGCAGCAGCGACTGGACCGCGCGCACGTGGAGGCCCCGGTCACCGGGGCGTACCCGCTGGACGAGACTCTCGAAGGTCGCCGGATCGACGACACCGGTCACCGGAAGCCCGCGCTGGGCCTGGAAGCCACGCACCGCGGTTGTGGTCTGACGGGCGAAGGTGCCGGTCACCTGGACATCGATGCCATGGCTGTTGAGCAGCCACTGAACCGCGGTCACTCGCAACCCGGTCGCCCCGGCTGCCAGGCGAGCGGTCCGTTCCTGTTGACATGACGAGACGTTGAGCACGAAGGTGAGCAGCAACAGCGCCGAGATCAGCAGCAGGACCAGGCGGATCTGGGGAGTACGCATTTCGGGATGAGCCTATACGCCACCCCTACCAGCCAAATAGCATGGATAATCCTGACTAATTGTGATGGAGGAGCAATGTTGCTGTCCCCAGAGTCCGAGGCCATCGTCAAAGCGACCGCCGGCGTCGTGGCCGAGAACGCCGAGAACATCACCCAGCGGTTCTATCCGCACATGTTCGAGGCCCACCCCGAGCTCATGCGCGTGTTCAACAAGGCCAACCAGGCGATCGGCGAGCAACCGAAGGCCTTGGCCGCGTCGGTCGTGGCCTATGCGGTCCACCTGATCGACCCGGGCGCGCCGGACTTCAGCCCGATCATGCAGCGCATCGCGCACAAGCACGTGTCCCTGGGCATCAAGGCGACCGAATACACGATCGTCGGCCGGCACCTCATGTGGGCGGTCGGTGACGTGCTCGGTGAGGCGGTCACGCCCGAGGTTGCGGCGGCCTGGGATGAGGTCTATTGGCTCTTCGCGGCTCAGCTGATCGCCGAGGAGGCGAAGTTGTATGCCCTGGGCGGCACGAACCCCGACGAGCCGTGGCGCAAGTATCAGGTGATCGACCGTCTCGACGAGACCGAAGGCGTGTTCTCGCTCGAGCTCGCTCCGGTGGAGGGCACGCTGCCGAGCCATCACACGGGGCAATATGTCGCGATCGCGGTCGACCTGCCGGACGGGGAGCGCCAGCCGCGGCAGTACACGATCTCGGGTGTCCCCGGTGGCGAGGCGTTCCGGGTCACGATCAAGCGGATGAAGGGTGTCGACGGAGCCCCCGACGGGCAGGTCTCCAACTGGCTCGCCGACAACGCCCAGGTGGGCACGGTGCTCGACGTCTCCCAGCCCGCCGGTGACGTGATCCTGGACAAGTCCGAGGAGCCGCTGGTGCTGGTCAGCGCCGGCATCGGGATCACCCCGATGGCCGCCATCCTCGAGGACCTGGTCCAGCACCAGCCGCGGCGGACCGTGCGCCTCTATCACGCCGACCGCAGCCACGGCACCCAGGCGCTCTATCAGCGCATGCTCGGGCAGTCGATGCAGCTCCGGGATTCCTATGGCGAGTTCTGGTATGAGGAGGGCGCCGACGCTGCGCCCACCCGCCGGCCGGCGCATGAGGGCTACATGGACCTGTCCGGGGTGGAACTGCCCGAGGGCTGCCGCGTGTTCATGTGCGGGCCGCTGGAATTCATGGCCGGCGCACGACGTGCGCTGATCGACCGCGGCATCCCGGCGGACCGCATCGATTACGAGGTGTTCGGTCCCGATCTGTGGGCTCGCCAGCCTCAGTAGTCACACAGGCCACCGACCCTCGGTCGGGCTTTCTCGTGAAGTCCGGCCGGGGGCCCGGCGGCCACCCGAGGCCGACTATTCTGCCGACGTGGAGTTCCTGGACTATGCGGCGGTGACCCACCCGGGCACGGTCAAGCCGGTCAATGAGGACCGGATCATCGCTCGTGCCCCGGTCTTCCTCGTCGCCGACGGAATCTCGGGGTGCGGTCGTGGGGCGCTGGCCAGCGGCCTGGTCGCCGAGCATCTGGCCGACCTCGCCGACGCCCAGGACCTGACCCCCGAACAGGTGGCGGATGCGGTCGAGGCGGCGCATCGGCTGGTGCGTGAGGATCAGGATCGTGAGCACCACAAGGCGGCCACGACCGTGGCGGCCGCCGTCGCGCTGTGGTCGGGTGGCGCACCTTATTGGACGATGGTCAACGCGGGTGATTCGCGCATTTATCGAGTCACCGGTCAGGATCGCCGGCTGGTCCAGATTACGGAGGACCACACGCATGTTCAGGCAATGGTTGAGCTCGGATTGCTGACGCCGGAAGAGGCAGCGGACCACCCGGAGCGCCACGTTGTGACCAACGCCGTCGGGTCCACCGACGGCTTCACCCCGGACTATTGGCTGATCCCGATCGTGCCGGGCGATCGGCTGTTGTTGTGCTCAGACGGACTTCTGGAGGAAACCGACCCGGGCGAGACCGCGGCCGTTCTGCAGGCTCGGAATTCTCCGCAGGATGCGGTTGTCGAACTTTTGACGCTGGCACTGCGGGCGAGGGCGCGCGACAATGTGTCCATTATCGTGGTGGATGTTGATCAGGCTGGCTGGGGCAATTCGGGGAGTCTTTCCGCGCTGGCCGATGTCCCCGAATTCACGATCGCAGTTGAGCATCCCTGAGGTTGGACCAAGAATGGCACAGCTAGGCTGGCGAGGAACGAGACGGGAGATTTCATGACCGAGCAGATCGGCCTGTGGCGGGCCACTTATTCCCCCGGACAGTGGGTGGTCCTGGGCGGACCCACATCGCTGGTCGTCCTGCAACCCGCACCCGCGGACCGGTCGGAGTTGGTGACGAGCCTCTGGCGGGTCGTCGTGCAGGCCGTGTCGCTGGATGCGCTGGTGGCGGAGCTCGCGCGCTACAACATCATGCGGATGCCGGACTTCGCCGCCTTCTTCTGGCATGACAACGAAATGCGCTCTCTGGTGCGGGGCGAGATCGAGGTCATCGACCTGGATTCCGGCGAGCCGGTTGCCACCGGGGAAGGCGTGCAGACCTGGACCGAGGTGGGCCTGGGTGATCTCCGCCGGGTCCGCGTGAGCCTGGGTGGCGACCGCGGTGCGCCCGAGGTCGGTCTGCACCTCCCGCTGGTGGTCGGCGCGGTCACCGCCGGTGCGCTCGTGCTGGACGCCACGGATCAGGCGCTGGTCGCGAGCCCGCAGGTGATGCCCCCCGCCGCGGCAGGGCCCCAGGCGCTGGAGGGCGACGAGTTCGCCGCGGGCGAGGATGTGGTCGCGGCCATGCCGATCCCCGGTCAGCCCGAGCTGGAGGCCCAGCGTTCGGCAGTGGTGGACGCCCAGGTCGTCGAGGACGACGACATCCTGGCCGATGATGTGGGTGCCGAGCGCGGCGCCGAGGAGCTGGAGCCGGAGCCGGAGCAGGAGTCCGCGGTCGAGGCCGAAGCCACCGAGGGTGATGAGCTTCCGCCGGTCCTGATCGGCCACGGCGAGATCAATGAGGAAGAGACCGAGCGCATCGACACCGACGCGGACCACGCGGCCGACACCGTCGATCCTCCGGGCGACGGCGGCGTCGAGGACATCCGGGACGCTGCTGCCGAGGACGAGCCTGTGGAACCCGCAGGGGTGACCGAGGACGCGGAGCCAGCTGCGCCGTCGGCGGCCGCCGCGCACGATCCGTTCGCGATGGACGAGGTTCGCGATCCGTTCGCGGCGCCCGAGGAGCAGGGCGAGCCGTTCGCTGACGCGGGACACGCGGCGCCCTTCGCCGCGCCTGCTGCGCAGACACCGTTCGCCCGGCCCCCGGCTCAGGCCACTGCGGGCGCTCCGGGCCCGTTCGCCCGGCCGGACGCACAGGCTCCGGCCGCCGAACAGCCGGCCGGCCTTGAGGGCGAGGAGGCGCAGCAGCCGCCCCGGGTCCCGGGCTATGACCCCCACGAGCGACCGCCGGCCCCCGGCCATGACCAGTGGGCGCCAGGCGGTGCCGCCGATCGGTCCGCTCAGCCGGTGGACCCGCAGGGCCAAGCCGGCCAGCCGGAGCAGCAGGATGCCGCCCGGTCCGAGCAGCCGGTGGAGCAGAAGTCCGGTGACGGGATGGTCCTCGGCGTCAGCTGTGGCGCCGGCCACCCGAACCCGCCGGACGCCCAGCGCTGCCGCCGCTGCGGTGGGCCGCTGCAGGGCCAGCCACGGATGATGCCGCGACCGGTCATGGCATTGCTGCGCCCCTCCAGCGGCGAGCCCGTCGAGGTGGACCGAAGCGTGTTGATCGGGCGCTCGCCGCAGGCCAACAAGCTGCCCCGGGAGGACCTGCCGAAGCTCTTGACCGTCGTCAGCCCCAGCACCGACATCAGCCGGACCCACCTGCAGGTGAGCCCGGACGGCTGGGAAGTGGTGGCCACGGACCTGCACTCCACCAATGGGACCCTGCTCATCCGGCCCGGCCAGCCCGAGCCCGAGCGGTTGCCCGCCGGTGAGCCGGTCCACGTCTTCCCGGGCTGCGTCTTGGACCTGGGCGACGGGGTGAGCATCTTGGTTGACCATCCGGTCTGATCCGGTCACTATTCGGTCAAGACTCCTCCGGGTAATCTCGTTGGTTTGCCTCGGTTCGTTAGTGTCGATGAGAAATTTGTCGACAAATTGGAGTCCTTCATGTACCGGAAGATGATTGCAGCCCTGGGCATCAGCGTGCTGGCACTGGGTGCGGCCGCCTGCACCGAGCAGGAAACCGACCCCGCAACGCCGCCCCCCGCCGACCCCGGTGCCACCGCACCGGTCGATCCGACGCCGGGCGCGCCGGCGGAGGAGGCCACACCGGAGGCCACTGCCGAGGCCACCCCGGGGGACGACGCATCCCCCGCCCCGGAGGCGCGCAACGACGCGGCGCTCGCGGCGATCGAAACGGCGACCGGGGCGGTCGAGGGTGAGGGCACCGCCTATGAGATCGATGATGACGGGATGGACGACAACTGGGAGGTCAGCGTCCTGGTCGGGGATCGGAGCCATGATGTGACGGTCTCGGCCGATGGTCAGGGCGTCGTGGAGCAGTCCGACGAGGCAGCCGAGGATGAGGACGTCCAGCGCCTCGAGGGCGCAACGATCGAGCTGAGCGACGCGATTGAGCGTGCGCTCGAGGAGGTCCCGGGCACCCTCGACGATGCCGAACTCACCGAGGAGGACGGCGTCGTTGCGTGGGAGGTCAGCATCGACACGCAGGAGAACGACGATGTCGAGGTCTATATCGACGTGACCAACGGTGAGGTGCACAAGGTGGACCGCTGATCCACCACGACGGGAGTTTCGTTCCTGAGTTGTGAGAACGGGAGCGGGCTGACTCCGAGAGCGCCTAGGTTCATGGGCGACCACTCGGAGCGGCTCCGCTCCCGTTCTTTTTCGAAAGGCACTATGAACACCCCTAAGCGCGCTGCTGCTGTCATCCTGTCCGCCGGTCTTGGTCTCGGCATCGCCGGTCTTGCTGCCCCGCATGCGTTCGCGGCGCCGGTGCCCGTGGAGTTCCGCAACGACCAAGGTGCCGACGAGACCCGTCCGCAATATGTTCGGCTGGCGCCGTCGGATCTCACCCTGACTTCGTTCGGCAGTCTCTATACCCAGGTGGGCGAGCCGATCTCGGGCCGGACGGTTGCCGTGTATCTCTATACCAACGGCGTCCGCGGCGAGCAGCTCGGCTCGGGCGCCACCGATGCCTCGGGTGTCTTCCGCTTCGACTCGGCGCTGCCCAGCGGCTGGTCGTCGCAGGACAACTTCAACGTCCAGCTGGCGTTCGATGACACCGATGACACCGACGGTGTCGACCTCGGCTCGGCCAGCGCGGTGCTGCGTCCGGTCGCCGAGGAGGATGATGACGAGCCGACCGAGGAGCCGACGGCCACGCCGAGCACCACGCCGTCCGCCG
>JAUNRO010000098.1:0-1012 GCA_030544185.1 Propionibacteriaceae bacterium
CTGCCATCGGGCCACCAGCGCTCGGCCTCCAGATCGGCCAGGTGGTCCCAATAGCGCTGATCGACGGTGGCCCGCGGATAGCCCGCGAGCTCGGCGAGCATGGCGTCGCGGACCACACGGCCGGTCGCGACGGACTTCTTCCGAGCCAGGCGGTGCAGGTCACCCGGCTGCCAGCCGCCGTTCCATAGCTCGGTGATGGTGCGCACCAGCAGCTCCTCCAGCGCCACCGCAATCGCCACCTTCCACCTCCGATCGCGGTGGTGCGCCCGCTCCCACTCGGTCCAGGAGCAGGCCCCGAAATCGATGATCGAACGCACAGCGCCGGCGACCAGCAGGGGTGCCTCCTCAGGCCGCGGTGGCGCGGGTTCGGAGTCCCAGCCGTGCTCGTCCGCGCAGGGGGCTCCGCCCGGCCCCCAGCGCTCCGGCTCCTCGAAGTCCCACTCGTCCGACCACATGGTCTCGTCCCATCCCGACCTGTCCGCCATTGCGCCTCCCGTGTTCGCGTGGTCCCACCTTTCCAGCGCGCTCGGACACTTTCACGCCCCAACGGGCGACGGACAACACCGCGCCCGGATGGACAACACCGGCCCACCACGCAGCCGGCATCGTGCCCCGCTCCCGGCGTGCCATTAGGCTCAGCTCCATGCGGGCGTTGGTGAGTGTCGTCGTGGACGTCGCCCTGGTGCTTGCGTTCGTCACCCTCAGCCGGTTGAGCCACAACCAGTCCGTCGCCCCGGACGGCGTGCTGGGCACCGCGTGGCCGTTCCTGGCCGGGCTGGTCATCGGCTGGCTGATCACGCGCTCATGGCGCAGCACCCTCACCTTCTCGGCCGCGCTCGGGGTCTTCACCTGCACGCTCGCGGTCGGCATCGCCTTCCGCCGGATCACCTTCACCGGCGCCCAGCCGTCGTTCGTGGCGATGGCGTTCTCGGTGCTGTCGGTCCTGCTCATGGGCTGGCGGCTCATCGCCTATCTGGAGCTCCGGCGCCGCGCCGAGACCCGGGCGGCCGTC
>JAUNRO010000098.1:1022-9932 GCA_030544185.1 Propionibacteriaceae bacterium
CAGAGAGACGGCTCAGAGATATTGCCCGGTGTTCGCCGACGTCTCGATCGTGCGGTTCGTCGGGTGCTTGGCGGTATAGAGCGTGCGGATGAACGCGATCCGCTCCCCCTTCTTGCCCGAGATCCGTGCCCAGTCATCGGGATTGGTGGTGTTGGGCAGATCCTCGTTCTCAGCGAACTCCTCGTCACAGGCCTGCAGCAGGTGCTCGACGCTGATGCCGCCCGAACCGTCGCGCAGTCGCTCCTTGATCGCGCTCTTCTTCGCCCGGCCGACGATGTTCTGGATCATGGCCCCAGAGGCGAAATCCTTGAAATACAAGATCTCCTTGTCGCCGCCGGCATAGGTCACCTCGAGGAACTGGTTGTCCGCCGACTCCGCGAACATATGCGTGACCGCCGCGTCGATCATCGCCAGCCGGCAGCTCTCCGGATCGTCGAACCGATCCAGATCGGCCGCGGCGAGCGGCAGGCCCGGGGAGAAATAGCGGGCAAAGATCTCGCGGCCCGCCTCGGCGTCCGGGCGCTCGATCTTGATTTTCACATCCAGGCGCCCCGGGCGCAGGATCGCGGGATCAATCATGTCCTCGCGGTTGGAGGCGCCGATCACGATCACGTTGTCCAGGCCCTCGACGCCGTCGAGCTCGCTGAGCAGCTGCGGCACGATCGTCGTCTCGACATCGGAGGACACCCCGCTGCCGCGCGTGCGAAACAGCGAGTCCATCTCGTCGAAGAACACGATGACCGGCATCCCCTCCGACGCCTTCGCCCGCGCCCGGGCGAAGATCAGCCGGATATAGCGCTCGGTCTCACCGACATATTTGTTGAGCAGCTCGGGGCCCTTGACGTTGAGGAAGAAACTGCGCCCCTCCTCGCCCGTGCGCTCGGTGACCTTCCGCGCCAGCGAGTTGGCCACGGCCTTGGCGATCATCGTCTTGCCACAGCCCGGCGGGCCATAGAGCAGGACCCCCTTGGGCGCCCGCAGATCGTATTCGCGATAGAGGTCCCCGTGCAGGAACGGCAGCTCCACCGCATCCTGGATCTGCTCGATCTGCCGGGCAAGACCGCCGATCGCGGCATAGTCGATGTCCGGGACCTCCTCCAGCACCAGGTCCTCCACCTCGAGCTTCGGCACGACCTCGAAGGCATAGAGCACCTTGCGGTCGACCATCAGCAGGTCACCGGGCTTCAGCGTCCGCTGGGCGAGCTCGTCGGACAGCCGCACCACGAGTTCCTCGTCGGCGTGGGCCGTGACGACGGCCCGGACGCCGTCGGGCATCAGATCCTTGAGCGCGGTGATCTCACCGGACTGCGGCGCCGGCACGGTGCCGACGATCACCAGCGACTCATTGAGCAGGACCTGCGCCCCCGGGACGAGGTCGGCGACCTCGAGGTCGTCGGCAACGCTGGTGCGGACGCGGCGGTTCGCGGTCTGGATGTCGGCCAGGCGCAGCTCGGCGTCAGCCTCGGCGGGCACCAGCGCGTCGAGGATCCCGAAGGTCAGCGGTGGGGCGCCCAGTGCGTCGAGCTGGGTCTTCAGGGCGACGATGCGGTCCTTGGCGTCCCGGAGCGTCCGCGCCAGTCGTTCGTTCTGGGCGGCCACGCTGCGGGCGTCGCTGCGCGCCTCCGCGAGTCTCTTCTCCACCGCGGCGACCTCGCGCGGGTGCCGGGCCAGGCGGTCCCGCAATTCCGCGACCTCGGCGCGCAGGGCGCTGATGCGCGCCTGGTGGTCAGCGCCCCCGGCGGCCTGTCGCCCCTCGTTCGATCCACCCTGACGGTCCGGATTCGCGTGGCTCACGTGGCAACCTCCTTATTGGCGCCACAGTACTCCCGGCGGCCAGCAGGCACATCGGACACGGCGAACCCACGACCGGCCGACGCCCGGTCAGGCGTCCGCGTCGGACTCCTGGGCCCACGGTGGCCGGGGCCCGGTGTAGTCCGGACCGTAGGCCCCCGGGGCCGGGCGGCGCTTGCGCAACGGGCTCGCCACCCCGGGCGCCAGGCGACGCGCCGTGACGAGGAACCCGGTGTGACTCGAGGTGCCGTGAGCGGGCCGGATCGCCAGCCCCTCGGCGTGCCACTTCCGCACGATCGTCTCGGTGCCCTCCGGCTCGGTGAACCCCTGGTGGGCCCGGATCGTATCCCTCACCCGGCCCAGCTGGGTCGTGGTCGCGACATAGCAGAGCAGCACGCCGCCCGGCACGAGCCGCTCGCCCACCACGGCGATGCACTCCCACGGCGCGAGCATGTCGAGCACGACCCGATCGACCTCACCGGGGTCCGCCGGGTGGGCTGTCAGCGATTCGACGAGATCACCGACCCGCACCTCCCAGGCGGGGTGGGCTTCCTCGAGCCAGGTGGTCACGTTCCGCTCGGCGATCTCGGCGAAGTCTGCGCGGCGCTCGAACGACCACAACCTCCCGGTGGGCCCGATCGCCCGCAGCAGTGACAGGCTCAGGGCGCCAGAACCGACGCCTGCCTCGATCACCCGGGCCCCGGGGAAGATATCGGCGGCCATGACGATCTGGGCGGCCTCCTTGGGATAGACGACCGCCGCCCCGCGCGGCATCGTGACGCTGAAGTCCGACATCAGCGGCCGCAGGACGAGGAACTCCATGCCGCCCACCGAGCGCACCACCACACCGTCCGGGCCGCCGATCAGCTCGTCGTGGGAGATCCCACCCTTGGTGGTGTGGGTCGCCCGGCCGGCGGCCAGCCGGATCGAGTGCGCCTTGCCCTTGGGATCGGTGAGGGTCACCCATTCCCCCTCGGCCAGCGGACCGGTCCGCACCCCGGAAAGATCACTCACGACCAAACCCCCACGCCGCCAGTTGATAGGTCGGCCCGAGCCAGCCCGGATCGTCTTCCGGCAGCGCGACCCCGGGCGCGATCCAGAACTCCTCGTCGGACTGAATCAGCGGCACCACCGTCGCATCCCGCGCCACGGCCTCCTGCAGCTCGCGCGCGGCCCGTTCGGCCTCGGGGAGCTTCTCACTGGCGCGGAAGGCCAGCTCCAGCTCCCGGACCTCGGCCTCCCGGCCGGGCAGCGGGAATTCCACATAGGGCTGCAGCCAGGCCATCTCCGTGTTCGTCCACGCCTGTCCCATCGTGAGCCGCACGTCGGCATCGGGGTCGTCGCCGACCAGGCGTACGCCCAATTCCGGGCGCACCGCATCCCGCACGCGCGCCGCCAGATCCGCCTGGCCGGGCAGCCGCGTGTCATAACCGAGGGTGATCTCGCCGGACAGCCCGTCGGGAGCGGTCGGTTTGTCCCCACCCACCGCGAACGTGTCCGCGGCAAAGCCCGCACCCTGCGGCACCGGCGACGCCAGCGTGCGCAACGGCGTGGTCGCATCGCGCACCCAGTCGCGCACCGCGGCATCCTCGCGCCGGGGCGACTCCGGATTCCACAGCAACCGCTGCACCGTGGCCCCGGCCAGGACCTGGCGCTGGAAGTCGCCGTCACCCGGCACCCGTTGCACCGGCACCCGCCACAGCACGTCGATCGTCCCCGTCGCCACGGCCCGGTCGAGCGCCTCGGGCGTGGAATAGGTCTTGAGGGTCACCGCGGGCAACCGCCCGCCGTGGCGCCCCCGATAACCGCTATAGCGGTTCAGCTGCAGCTCATCCAGAGTGGCCACCTCCGCATAGAACGGGCCGGAACTCACCGGCTGCTGCCCCTGCGGCCACAGCTCGTCATCGGGATAGGTGTCCTCGTCGACGATCGATGCAGCCGGGGAGGCGAGCGCATAGCCGAACGCCCGGTCGTGCTGCGCGAGCTTGAAGTCGATGCGATAAGGATCGTCCTCGGTGACGATCATGTCCTCCACGTTGTCGAGCTGGCGCGCCGACGAGCCCGGGACATCGAGGTCCATGGCCCGCTCGATGGAGAACTTCACATCGGAGGCAGTCACCGGATTGCCGTTGATGAACGTCATGTCCTTGCGCAGCCCGCACGAATAGGTGACCTCGTCGATGAACCAGCAATCGCTCGCCGCGTCGGGCTTCAGGACCCCGGTCCCGGCCTCGGTGGTGAGCAGGCGCTGGAACACGTTCAGCACATAGATCGTCGAGCCCGTATCCGTCGCCGCCGCCGGGTCCGTCGTCGTCACCCGTCCGAAGGTGCCCACCGTCAGCGGGTGCGGGCTGTGCCCTGACTCGGTCGGCTGCGTGCACGCCGCGCCCACAACCAGGGCACCCGCCGCGAGGACTGCACCGAGCGCCCGCACCGGGCGGGGCGGTCGCCACCAGCGGTTCATCGGGCCATCTCCCCGGCCATCAACTCCCGCAGCCGGGCCACGCCCACGCCTGCGAGGGTGTCCAGGTGAACCCGCCGCTCGGCCGGCGGCGGCACGACGACGTTGGGGACGACCGCGACCAGGCATCCGGCAGCGTTCCCGGAATCGGCGCCGGTGATCGAGTCCTCCAGGACCAGGCAGTCCTCCGGGCGTACGCCCAGGCGCTCGCAGGCGCTCAGATAGGGCTCCGGGTGCGGCTTGCCGTGGGTCACCTCGTCGCCAGCGACGACCGCACTGAACGGGTTGGCACCGAGCCGGTCGAGGACGGTGGTGAGAATGACCCGGAACGACGCCGACACCAGTGCGCACGGGATGCCCGCTTCGGCGAGCTCGCCGATCAGATCGACCACGCCGGGGCGCCACTCGATCTCGGCGGTGCGCAGTTCCTCGGTGACCCGGGCCACGAGAAGCTCGGTGACCTGCTCGGCGGTGAGATCGTCGCGGCCGGACGCGCGGAGGATCGAGCGACCGGTGCCGATCAGGGAGTTGCCGATGTTCTCGTGCGCGAGCTCCTCGCTCCAGCGGCCGCCGAGCTCTTCGGTGAGCAGATGCTCCTGGCGGATCCAGACCGGCTCGGTGTCGACAAGGGTGCCGTCGAAATCCCAGAGCACCGCTGCGGGCGCTGGTGTGCGGGTGGAAGGCAGTTCGTTCATGGCGCGGCCCAGTCTCCCAGAGAACCGGCGCCTTGCCCAAGAACCGACCCGCGAGGGGACACGGTGGGAGATGGAGCAGACAACCGAGGGAGCAGACAAGACGGCCCCGGTGCCGGTGGACACGTGGTCCACAATGGCCGGGCGGTCAGGTGCTGGCGCACAATGGCCGGGCGGTCGTGTGCTGCCCCACAATGGGCATTCTGTGCCACGCCGCTGATGCTCGAAAGTTCTTGGAAGGAACCCTGTGACCACCGAAGTCCGCCCCGACGCCACCGACCTGTTGCGCCGCCTGCTCGCCGAGCGGGTGCTGATCCTCGACGGCGCGATGGGCACGATGGTGCAACGGCACGGGCTGTCGGAGGCCGACTTCCGCGGAGAGCAGTTCGCCGACTGGCCGAGTGACCTCTCGGGCAACAACGACCTGCTCTCGCTCACCCAGCCCGAGATCATCGCCGGCATCCACCGGGCCTATCTCGAGGCGGGCGCGGACATCGTCGAGACCAACACCTTCAATGCGCAGCGCATCTCGCTCGCCGATTATGGGATGGCCGAGCTGTCCCGCGACATCAACCTCGCCGCGGCCCGCTTGGCCCGAGCGGCGGCCGATGAGGCGTCGACCCCGGACCGGCCGCGGTTCGTCGCCGGCGCCCTGGGCCCCACCGTGCGCACGGCCTCGATCAGCCCCGATGTCAACGATCCCGGCGCCCGCAATGTGACCTATGACGAGCTCGCCGCGGCCTATCACGAACAGGCCGAGGCCCTCGTCGACGGCGGCGCGGATCTGCTGATGGTGGAGACGATCTTCGACACCCTCAACGCCAAGGCGGCGATCTTCGCGCTGGAGACCCTGTTCGACGAACGCGGCCGGCGCTGGCCGGTGATCATCTCCGGCACGATCACCGACGCCTCGGGACGCACACTCTCCGGCCAGGTCACCGAGGCGTTCTGGAACTCCGTGCGCCACGCCCAGCCGATCGCGGTCGGCCTGAACTGCGCCCTCGGCGCGGCCGACATGCGGCCCTATGTCGCCGAGCTCGCGCGCCTCGCGGACACCTATGTCTCCTGCTATCCGAATGCGGGCCTGCCGAACGCGTTCGGCGAATACGACGAGACACCGGAGCACATGTCGGCACTGGTCGGCGAGTTCGCCGAGGCCGGGCTCGTGAACCTCCTGGGTGGGTGCTGCGGGACGACCCCGGAGCACATCACCGCGATCGCGCAGGCCGCGGCGAGCGCCACACCGCGTACGCCTGCGACGATCGAGCCCGCCATGCGCCTGTCCGGACTGGAACCGGTGACGATCACCGACGAGTCGCTGTTCGTCAACGTCGGCGAGCGCACCAACATCACCGGATCGGCCCGGTTCAAGAAGCTGATCAAGAACGGTGACTACGACGCCGCGCTGGAAGTGGCCCGCCAGCAGGTCGAGGCCGGCGCCCAGGTGATCGACGTGAACATGGACGAGGGGATGATCGACGGCGTCGCGGCGATGGATCGCTTCGGCAAGCTGATCGCCTCCGAGCCCGACATCGCGCGGGTGCCGATCATGGTCGACTCCTCGAAGTGGGACGTGATCGAAGCCGGCCTGAAGACGATCCAGGGCAAGCCGATCATCAACTCGATCTCGATGAAGGAGGGCGTCGAGCAGTTCGTCGAGCACGCCCGGCTGGCAAAGAAATATGGCGCCGCAGTCGTCGTCATGGCGTTCGACGAGGAGGGCCAGGCCGACACCCTGGAACGCCGGATCGAGATCTCCGAGCGGGCCTATCGGATCCTCACCGAGGAGGTCGGCTTCCCGGCCGAGGACATCATCATCGATCCCAACATCTTCGCGCTCGCCACGGGCATCGAGGAGCACGCCAGCTATGGCCTCGACTTCATCGAGGCGACGCGGTGGATCAAGCAGAACCTGCCCGGGGTGAAGGTCTCCGGCGGGCTGTCCAATGTGTCGTTCTCGTTCCGGGGCAACAACCCGGTGCGCGAGGCGATCCACGCGGTGTTCCTGTTCCACGCGATCGCCGCCGGCATGGACATGGGCATCGTCAACGCCGGCCAGCTCGTCGTCCTGGACGTGCTCGACCCGGAATTGCGGATGCGCATCGAGGACGTCGTGCTCAATCGCCGCCCCGACGCCGCCGAGCGGCTGCTCGAGATCGCCGAGCGGTTCAACGTGGCCGCCGACGAGGACACCATCACCGCCGAGGAATGGCGCTCGGCGCCCACCTCGGAGCGGATCACCCATGCGCTGGTCAAGGGCATCGACTCCCATATCGAGGCCGACACCGAGGAGTTGCGCGCCGCGATCGACGCCCGGGGCGGGCACCCGATCGAGGTCATCGAGGGCCCGCTGATGGACGGCATGAACGTCGTCGGCGAGCTGTTCGGGGCCGGGCGGATGTTCCTCCCCCAGGTCGTGAAGTCCGCGCGGGTGATGAAGAAGGCCGTCGCCTATCTCGTGCCGTTCATCGAGGCGCTCAAGGACCCCGATGCCCCCGAGCGCGCCAAGGGCCGCATCGTGATGGCGACCGTCAAGGGCGATGTCCACGACATCGGCAAGAACATCGTGGGCGTCGTCCTGCAGTGCAACAACTATGAAGTCATCGACCTCGGGGTGATGGTGCCAGCGCAGAAGATCATCGCGGCCGCCGAGGAGCACAATGCCGACGTGATCGGGCTGTCCGGGCTCATCACGCCGTCGCTGGACGAGATGGTCAATTTCGCCACCGAGCTGCAGCGCCTGGGCTGGGACAAGCCGCTGCTGATCGGCGGTGCGACGACGTCGAAGGCGCACACCGCGGTGAAGGTCGCTCCGCGCTATGAGGGCCCCGTGATCTGGGTGAAGGACGCCTCCCGGTCGGTGCCCGTCGTGGCCCAGCTGCTGTCGCCCGAGCGCCGCGGCGAGCTGCTCACCGAGACGGCCGAGGACTATGCCGGCATCCGGGAGCGCCACGCGGCCCGGAGCGGTGACCGGCGTACGCTCAGCTATCCCGAAGCCCGGGCCAAGGCGCCCACGATCGACTGGCCGGCGTACTCCCCCACCATCCCCGCCCGGCCCGGCGTCACCGAGCTGCTCGACTATCCGCTCGCGGAGCTGCGCGAGTTCATCGACTGGACGCCGTTTTTCTCCACGTGGGAGCTGCGCGGGCGCTATCCCGACATCCTGCACAACCCCGCCCAGGGCGAGGCCGCGAGCAAGCTGTTCGACGACGCGCAGGAGATGCTCGACCGGCTGACCGCTGAGGGCTGGCTGCGGGCGAACGGCGTGATGGGCCTCTTCCCGGCGAATTCGGTGGGTGACGATCTGGAGGTGTACGCGGATCCGGCGCGCACACAGGTCAGCGCGCGACTGCACCATCTGCGCCAGCAGGGCGAGCACCGCGCGGGCGTGGCGAACAAGTCGCTGGCCGACTTCGTCGCGCCCAAGGACACCGGCGTCGCCGACTGGATGGGCGGGTTCGCGGTGACCGCGGGGCTCGGGGTGACCGACCGGATCATGGCGTTCAAGGCCGAGCACGACGACTATTCGGCGATCCTGCTCGAATCGCTCGCAGACCGGCTCGCCGAAGCATTCGCGGAGCGGCTGCATCAGCGGGTGCGCACGGAATTCTGGGGGTACGCAGCGGGTGAGGCGTTGGACAACGATGCGCTCATCGCCGAGTCCTATCGCGGGATCCGCCCGGCTCCGGGCTATCCCGCGTGCCCCGACCACACGGAGAAGCTCGCGCTGTGGGAGCTGCTCGATGTGCACCGGCGCACCGGGATCGAACTCACCGAGGGCATGGCAATGTGGCCGGGGGCCGCGGTCTCGGGCTGGTATTTCGGGCACCCCGATGCCCAGTACTTCGTCGTCGGCCGGATCGGCCAGGACCAGGTCGCCGACTATGCCGCACGCAAGGGCTGGACCCTCGCCGAGGCCGAGCGGTGGCTGTCGCCGAACCTGGGCTACGACCCGGACTGACGCCG
>JAUNRO010000099.1 GCA_030544185.1 Propionibacteriaceae bacterium
CTCCTTTGATCCTTGCATCTTTTTAGTCGTCAAGGCCGCTACCAATGGTAAGGAATCTACCAGGCATGCAGTCACACCGCCAGGCTGAAGGGCGACGTTGTGCAGACTCCTGTCGGTACCTGCGGGGGCTGGGCATGATGGGGGACATGACTGATCAGGGCACGTACGCATATCCCCGAGGCTTGCGGAGTTGGATTGACGGAGTGCTGTACGCCGACCCGGCGGCCGCGCGCGTACCCGCGACCGACCACGGCCTCGTCGCCGGGGACGGGGTTTTCGAGGTGCTGCGGGTCACTCCGCAGGGACCGTTCGCGCCGACCCGCCATCTGGCCCGGCTCGCCCGCTCGGCGGAGCGGATGGGACTGCCGGAGCCGGATCTGGACTTTGTTCGCCGGGGGATCGAGGAGGTGTGCGCCGATCGCTCGGACTGGGATCTGCCGGAGGGTCGGCTGCGGATCACCTATACGGGCGGGCTGGGGCCGCTCGGCTCGCATCGCACGCAGGACCAGCCGATGGTGCTGATCTCCGTCGAGCCGTGCGTCATGCCGGCGGAGAGCGACCGGATCGTCACGCTGCCGTGGACCCGCAACCTGCAGGGGGCGATGACCTGGGTCAAGACGACGAGTTATGGCGAGAACGTGCGCGGTCTGGCGTACGCCCGGGAGCGTGGCTGCGGCGAGGGGATCTTCATCAACACCGACGGGTTCGTGGCGGAGGGGACCGGGTCGAACCTGTTCGTCGTCCTCGACGGCGTCGTGACCACCCCGCCGATCTCTGCGGGTGTGCTCGACGGCATCACGCGCGCGCTCGTGCTCGAGTGGTTCGACGGGATCGTCGAGCGCGATCTGACGCTCAAGGAGGCGCAGGCCGCCGACGAGGTGTTCCTCACCTCCACCACCCGCGACGTCCAGGGCATCGCCGCCTGGGATGAGGTGACCTGGGCCGCGCCGGGGCCGATCAGCGCCCGGTTGCGGGCTGAGTTCCAACAGCGGGTGGGGGAGGACCTCGACCCCTGATCGCCGCGCCTGGAGTGCGGGTTGGGTGCGGCGGTCGGTTCCCGAAATTCCGCGCCTCAGGAGGGGGTGCAGATGGATAGTGCAGTTGGACCCCCGTTTCAGGCCCGAAATTGCGCGCAGCGAGCATCCGGTGACCGACGTGTGAAGCCAACCCACCGGGCGGGTCAAAGTCATACGGCCCGATCGCGCGCACGAGCTTTGCTTTGCTGCGGGAGCGTTCCGGGCGTACGCCACGGCGTCCGCCGCGCCGATTCGGCACGCTCGCGCATCTTCGGCTATAGTCGTCCCTCGCACGGGCGGTTGGCGCAGTTGGTAGCGCGTTTCGTTCACACCGAAGAGGTCGCTGGTTCGAGTCCAGTACCGCCCACGGTGGCTAAGAGGGTCGCTGACAGGGAGAAATCCCAGGTCAGCGGCCCTTTGGTTTGTGGCGGGCTTCATCGCGCAGGCCCCCCGGTCTTCTGTAGTCGTTTGTTATACAATCCACTGTATGAGTGAACCGTTCGATCTTGATGCGCTCGACGACACCGAGCCCTTCGAGATCGATACGCAAGTAGCTCACCTGTTCAAGCATCCGCACCTGGGGCTGGAGGACGTGATGGACGTGTGGAGCAGTGACCCGCTGTTCTATCCGGCCAAGCCGCCTGCCCACTGGTTGATGCTGGCCGAGGTTGGTGGACGCGTGCTCCTTGTTCCGCTGGCCCCGTCTCGCTCGGGTGATCCGGGCCAGTGCCGACCGATCGGCTGTTACGAGGCATCTTCGGGCCTCGCCGCCACCTACCGAAGGGACCGCGATGAGTACTGATGAGAAGCGCCAGCCGATGACTCCCGAGCAGGAGCACGAGTTCTACGCCGAGCCGCGCAACCAGGAGCCCCAGGGCCCCGCCCGTCGGCGCAAGAGCCCGCTGAGCAAGCCGGTTCCCGTGCGGTTCCCGGCTGAGCTGCTTGAGGACGTCAAGCGGGCTGCGGAAGCCGATGACCGCTCGGTCTCGGCGTGGATCCGCCGAGCCGTCGAGCACGAGCTGTCCCGCTCCGCCAACTGAGGGGCTGCTAGCCACCCAATGCCATCACCGGGGCACGCGCGTCGATAGGCTTCGATCATGCGGTTTCTCCTGCAGGGCTTCGGTTCACGCGGTGACGTCCAGCCGATGATCGAGCTCGGCAAGGGGCTCCTGGCGGCTGGCCATGACAACGTTGCGGTGGCCGCCTGGCTCGATTTCGAGCCGATGATCACCAAGGCCGGGCTGCAGTTCGAGCCCTATCACCTCGGCCAGGAGCAGCTGCTCGCCGCGGGCCAGGTGCAGCGCTGGATCAAGGCCACGGATTCGGAGACGCGGGCGACCCGGCTGCAGGGCGCGTTCCTCGCCTCGGTCGCGCCGGTCATCGCCCAGGACCTGCTGCGCATGGTCCAACCCGGGGACGTCACGATCAACGGCCTCCTCGCCGCCGACCCGATGGCCACCCTCGCCCAGCACCGCGGCGCGACGGCGATCAGTGCGCTGTTCTGCCCGCTCCTCCCGACACGCTCCGCGACCAGCTTCATGGCCCCCGCGATCCCCAAGGATTCGCTGATCAACAAGATCTGGTCGACGTTCGCGATGATGGTGTACGCCGGATATGGCGACCCCGTCGCTCAGCGCGTCCGTGCCGAACTCGGGCTGAAGAAGCGCACCCGCCGTGACTACCTGCGGGCCCTCACCCGCACCCCCACGTTGCTCGCGGTCAGCCCCGCGGTTGCGCCACCGGCGCCGGACTGGCCGAAGACGCAGGTCCAGACCGGCTGGTGGGCCAGGCGTACCCCCGCCGATTATCAGCCACCCGCCGAACTCGCCGACTTTCTCGCCGCCGGCGACCCGCCGGTCTATCTGAGCTTCGGCTCGATGTCCGTCGCCGCCGCAGACCCCGCGGCCGAGGCCCGCCTCGCCGTCGAGGCGCTCACCGACGCCGGCTGTCGCGGACTGCTCGATCGCGGCCTGCTCAACCACGACCTCGGCGACCTGCCCGACACCGTGCTCGCAATTTCCGACGTCCCCCACGACTGGCTCTTCCCGCGCTGCGCCGCCGTCGTCCACCACGGCGGCTCCGGCACCACCGGCGCGGCCATGGGCGCCGGCGTACCCGCCCTGGTCGTCCCCCACATCGGCGACCAGATGTACTTCGCCCGCCGCACCCACGCCCTCGGCTGCGGTCCCGCCCCCATCCGCCGCCACGAGCTCGCGGTCACCAACCTCAGCGGATCGATCCGCGCCATGCTCACCAACGACGTCATGCGCCAGCGCGCGACCAGACTCGGCCACAACGTGCACGCCGAGGACGGCGTCCGCAGCGCCGTACGCCAGATCGAGGCCTGGCTCACCCGCTGACCGACCAGGCTCAGCTCACGGCGTCCGCGCCTTCGCCGGCGCCGGCCGCTCCTCCACGCCATGGCCGGGCGTCAGATCACCGAGCGCACTGATGCGCAGCGGCTCGAACTCCCCGCCCACCGCGTCCTCGACCTCCAGCACGAAGCACGCATGATCGCCGCCGACCTCCGCCAGCGCCACCCGCCGGCCGAGGAACCGGTTCGGCAGGGCCTCCAGCAGGGGAGTGCCGGCTGGCCCGGGCGACCAGTCCACCCGCTCGAACTTGTCCAGCTCATCCCCGCTCTGCTCCCCGAACAGCCGGGCGACGGCCTCATCGTCGGGGGTCAGAAAATGTACGCCCAGCCGCTCGGCGTGCAGCGCCACCCGATAGGTGTGGTTCGCCTTCGACAGCCAGACCGCGTGCTGCCGGGGTTCGATCGCGCACTGGTTGTGGAACCCCACGACGCACCCGGCGTGCTCCCGTCCGTCGGAGGCCGTCACCACCACCATCGCGCCGTTGCTGCGCGCCACGAGCGCGTCATAGGCCTCGCTCATGACGCCGCTCGCTCATAGCGCAGGAACAGCGTCGAGTCATGGCCCAAGGCGTGACAGAGACGGTATGCCGAGGTCGCGCCTCCGGCCGGCGTCAGCGCCACCGGCAGCGGGTCGCCACCCATCAGCGGCGTCAGCGTCAGGCACAGCTCATCGAGCAGCCCCGCGGCCGCGAGCCGGCCGAGCAGCGTCGGCCCGCCCTCACACAGCACGGTCGGCAGGCCCCGCGCCGCCAACGCCGCCAGCAGCGCGGCCAGGTCGACCGATTCCTCGCCCACGACCAGGACCTCGGCGCTGTCCCGGGCCCGATCCAGTCGCTCCGGCGGGGCCGCCGCGCACGTGATCACCATCGTCGGCGTCGCCGCCTCGGTGAACAGCGGCGCCGCCCAGTTCAACTCCAGCGACCGGCTCACGACGGCGACCGGAGGCAGCGGCGTACGCCCGGCCTCAACCCGGGCAGCCTGACGCGCCTCGGGCAGGCGGACCGGACCATAGCCCTCCCGGCGTACCGTCTCCGCCCCCACCACCACGACATCGGCCAACGCGCGCATCAGCCGGAACAGCTCGACGTCCGGCCCCTCCGACAGCGGCCCCACCCGGCCGTCGACCGCCGCGGTGCCGTCCACCCCCGCGACCATGTTGGCCATCATCCAGGCCCGCCCATCGGCATGCCCGCGGGGCACGGCATAGGGCGCCAGGATGTCGGCGATCGCCGCTCCGGCGTTGAGTTCGTGCATGGTGCTCCCTGCTCTCGGATCGGGCCCTTCCCAAGGAACGTATATCGATATATGCCCAGTGACCAGAGACGCGCGGACCCCGCCAGGTCGGGCACAATAGGTGGCCGGACCGGCCATTGTCGGGTCGGTCCGTCGCTGATCGAAGGGGAAAACCAGTGTCCATCACCATCACCGTCGTCCGCCCGGACACCAGCGAGGCACGGCAGGTGGACACCACCACGACCGGCCTCGAACTCTTCGGCGATGACCGCACGATCGTGGCCATGCGGGTCAACGGGGAGAGCAAGGACCTTGCCCACGTCCTGGTCGAGGACGACCAGGTCGAGCCGATCGCGATCACCTCCGACGAGGGCCTGTCGATCCTGCGCCACTCCTGCGCCCACGTCGCGGCCCAGGCTGTCCAGAACCTGCACGCCGATGCCAAGCTCGGGATCGGCCCGCCGATCACCGACGGTTTCTACTACGACTTCCTGATCCAGGAGCCGCTCACCCCCGAGCACCTCAAGACCATCGAGAAGAAGATGGCCGGCATCATCAAGGAGCGCCAGCGCTTCGTGCGCCGCGTGGTCTCCGATGACGAGGCGATCGCCGAGCTCCAGACCGAGCCGTTCAAGCTCGAGCTCGTCCAGCTCAAGGGCAACGCCTCCGACGATGACGGCTCCTCGGTCGAGGTCGGTGCCGGCGAACTGACGATCTATGACAATGTCCGCCGCGACGACTCCACGGCCTGGGGCGACCTGTGCCGCGGCCCGCACGTGCCGCACACGGGCTACATCAACCAGGCCGCGTTCGCCCTGACCCGGACCTCTGCGGCCTACTGGCGCGGTGACCAGGCCAACCCGCAGCTGCAGCGCCTCTATGGCACGGCCTGGGCGACCAAGGACGACCTGCAGGCCTACAAGCACCGCCTCGAAGAGGCCGCCAAACGCGACCACCGCAAGCTCGGCACCGAGCTCGACCTCTATTCCTTCCCCGAGAACATCGGCCCCGGTCTGCCGGTCTTCCATCCGAAGGGCGGGGTGATCAAGCGCGAAATGGAGGACTATGTCCGCCGGCGCCATATCGAGGAGGGCTTCCTCTATGTGGGTACGCCCCATATCGCGAAGGAGGATCTGTTCTATACCTCCGGTCACCTGCCCTATTACGCCGACTCGATGTTCCCCGAACTCGAAGACGATGGGCAGCGCTATCGCCTCAAGGCCATGAACTGCCCCATGCACAACGAGATCTTCCGCTCGCGGGGGAGGTCCTATCGGGAACTACCGCTGCGGTTCTTCGAGTTCGGCACCGTCTATCGCAACGAGAAGTCCGGCGTGCTGCAGGGATTGACGCGCGTACGCTCCATCACCCAGGACGACTCGCACTCCTATGTCACCCCCGAGCAGGCACCGGCGGAGATCAAGCACCTGCTCAACTTCGTGCTCAGCCTGCTGCGGGACTTCGGCATGGATGACTTCTATCTCGAGCTCTCCACGCGCGATGACAAGAAGAAGGACAAGTTCATCGGCACCGACGAGGAATGGTCCGCGGCGACCGAGACCCTGCAGCGGGTCGCCGACGAAACCGGGCTCGAGATCGTGCCCGATCCGGGCGGGGCGGCCTATTACGGGCCCAAGATCTCGGTCCAGGCGCGCGATGCGATCGGGCGGACCTGGCAGATGTCGACGATTCAATACGACTTCAATATGGCCAAGCGGTTCGAGCTGGAATACACCGCGGCCGACGGCTCGCGGCAGTGCCCGGTGATGATTCACTCGGCGAAGTTCGGCTCGATCGAGCGGTTCATCGGCGTGCTCGTCGAGCACTATGCCGGCGCCTTCCCGGTGTGGCTGTCCCCGGTCCAGGTCACCGCGATCCCGGTCGCGGCGGAGTTCAACGACTATCTCGACCTCGTGGCCGCGAAATTGCGCGCCGCGGGCGTCCGCGTCGAGGTCGACACCTCCGACGACCGCTTCCCGAAGAAGATCCGCACGGCGAGCAAGCAGAAGGTGCCCTTCGTGCTGATCGCCGGTGAGGAGGACCGCTCGGCCAATGCGGTCTCGTTCCGCTATCGCGACGGCTCGCAGAAGAACGGCGTGCCGATCGATGAGGCGATCGCGGAGATCACCGTGGCCATCGCCGACAAGGCACAGGTCTGAGCCGATGAGCGACCGAGCAGCCGACCCGCCGGCGGACATGGAGCGCGCCGAGGACTTCCCCGGCGTACCCGATGGATTCGACCGCCTCTGGACCCCGCACCGCTTGGTCTATGTCGCCGGCCAGGACAAGCCGAAGGACGCCTCCGCGGCCGAGTGCCCGTTCTGCCGGTCCCCGGGGCGCGCCGACGCCGACGGCCTGATCGTGCACCGCGCCACCCACGCCTATGTGGTGATGAACCTCTATCCCTATTCACCGGGGCACGTGCTGGTGTGCCCCTATCGGCATGTTGCGGACTACACGGACCTGACGCCGGAGGAGGTCATCGAGGTCGCGGTGCTGACCCGCCAGGCGATGCGGGTGATCCGCGCGGTTTCCGATCCGGGCGGGTTCAACCTCGGCATGAACCAGGGGCGGATCGCCGGTGCCGGGATCCAGGCGCACCTGCACCAGCACGTGGTGCCGCGCTGGGCGGGGGACCTCAATTTCATGCCGCTGATCGGGCGGACCAAGCCGGTGCCGGTGCTGCTCGGGGACACCCGCGCCGCGCTCGCGGCGGCGTGGGCCGAGCACGCGGGGGACTGACATGCTGGAGCGACTGCGGGGTGCTCAGGCCGTGGTGATGCGGCCCATCGCGCGGGCGCTCCTCCGGCTCGGCGTGCCGGCCGATGCGGTCACCTGGACTGGCGCTTTCGGCGTCGTGATCGCCGCACTCGTCTGCTTCCCGAACGGCTGGCTCTGGCAGGGCGCGATCATCGTCGCCGTGCTCTCGTGCAGCGACATGATCGACGGGCACATGGCCCGGTTGTCGGGCCGCAACGGCCGCTGGGGCGGCTTTCTCGATGCCTCGCTCGACCGGATCGCCGATGCCGGGGTGCTCGGCGGCCTGGCCTGGCATCTTGGCCTGGTCGCCGGCGCCGGCTGGGCCGCCGCAGCCGTCGCGGCGCTCGTCTGGGCCCAGACCACGTCCTATGTGAAGGCCCGCGCCGAGGCGATCGGCTGTCGCGCCGACGTCGGCCTGATCACCCGGGCCGACCGGATCGCGCTCGCACTGGTGGGCGCGCTGCTCGCCGGTCTGGGCGTGCCGTTCGCGCTCGAAATTTCGGTGGTCGTCCTGGTTGCCGGCGGTGCGGTCACGGTGGCGCAGCGGATCGTGAGCGTACGCCGGCAGGTGCGCGCCACGAGCGCCGCGCGCGTGCGCGGTGACCGGGTGCGCGCGTGATCCGCGACTGGATCAGCCGGCGCCTGTTCTCCCTCGGGCAGCGGGCCGCCCCAGGCCTCTCCCCGGCAGCGGTGCGTGCGCTCGGCGCTGCGGCGTACGCGCTCGCGAAACTCGACCGCACGCACCTCGCGACTTATGCCGCCAACCTGCGCCGGGTCCTCGGCCACGAACCCAGCCCCGAGCTGCTGCGCGCGGGCCTGGCGTCGTGGATCCGGATGAACGTCGAGGTCCTCGCGCTGCCGAGCTGGAGCCGCGACACCGTGCTGGACAAGGTCGCCACGGTGGGGGAGCGGCACCTGCGCGAGGCGTGGGCGAGCGGACGCGGGGTCGTCGTCGCTCTGCCCCACCTGGGCAACTGGGACCTCGCCGGCGCATGGGCCTGCCTCGCCGGATATCCGGTGACCACCGTCGCAGAGAATCTGGGCGAACGGGAGTTCGCGGCCTACACCGCGCTCCGCGGGCGGCTCGGGATGGAGGTGCTCGCCCACGACGCCCCCGACGTGGTCGGTGCGCTGCTCACGGCCGTTCGCCGGGGCCGCCTCGTCTGCCTGCTGAGCGACCGCGACCTGCCCCTGCGCGGGGTGCCGGTCAGTTTCGCCGGGCAACCGGTGAGCATGCCCGCGGGGCCCGCGCTCATCGCCCGGCGCACGGGTGCCGTCCTGATCGGCGCCGCCGGGCGTTATCGGCCCGACGGGATGGTCCTGGAGATCTCGCCGCCGGTGCCCGCCCGCCCCGGCCGGGAGGGACTCGTGGCGATGACCCAGGACCTGGCCGATTTCTTCACCGTCCAAGTTCGGGCCGCTCCGGCCGATTGGCATATGCTGCAACCGTTCTTCGATCTTCGGCCAGGGCTGGGGGGCCCCACGATGCCGGATCGAAGCCTGGGGGAGTGATCACTGGAATGAGGGTCGGTCTCGTCTGTCCCTATTCGTTCAGCGCGCCCGGCGGGGTGCAGAACCACGTGCTGGGGCTGGCGGGTTGGCTGCAGGCGCACGGGCACGAACCCGTCATCCTCGCGCCCGGCGCGGTGCCTTCTGTGACCCTGGCCAATCGCGGTCTCGCGCCCGAGGTGATGACCAGCCTGGGCGGCACCCTCGCCCTGCCGTGGAACGGATCCGTTGCTCGCGTCGCTGGCGGGCCGCGCACCGCCCTGCGCGTGCGCTCCTGGCTCGCCGAGAACCACCTCGACGTGCTGCACGTCCACGAGCCCGTGTCGCCGTCGGCCGCGCTGTGGGCGCTGCTGCAGAGCAGGCTCCCGCTCGTCGGAACCTTCCATCTGGCCGTGGAACGTTCCCGGCTGCTCTCCCTCGCCGGCCAGGCGCTCGCGGACCCGCTCACCCGCCTCGATCAGGTGCTGGCGGTCTCGGACGTCGCCGCCCGGGCCGTGCGGCACCACCTGGAACTGCGGCCGCGGATCGTGCCCAACGGCATCGATATGGCCGAGTTCGCCGGGACCCGGGGATCGTTCAGCCCGCCCAAGGTGCTTTTCCTTGGCCGGCTCACCGATCGGCGCAAGGGCTTGGCGGTCCTGCTGGACGCGGTCCCACGCATCCACCGCCTCGCCGGCGCCATCGATATCGGCGTGGCCGGTCCGGGCAATCCCACCCTGCCCCACGGGGTGCAGAACTATGGGCCGCTCGACGATCAGCGCCGGGCGGAACTGCTGCGCAACACCGATGTCTTGATCGCGCCGCACCTGCACGGGGAGAGCTTCGGCCTGGTCCTCGTCGAGGCGATGGCGGCGGGCACCAAGGTCGTGGCCTCCGACCTGCCCGCCTTCACCGCGGTCCTCACCGATCCCGAGGGCGGCACCCTCGGGCGTACCTTCCCGACCGGCGATCCCGTCGGCCTCGCCCGCGCCATCGCCGCGAGCCTCAGCGAGCGGGGCCCCAC
>JAUNRO010000100.1 GCA_030544185.1 Propionibacteriaceae bacterium
GCCCGCGACGCCGACCTCCGCTCCGGTCAGGCCACCCGTATAAGCGAAGACCACGATCATCAGCGCCACCCCGATCGTGTTCACGCCGAACGCGAGATAGCGCGCCTGGGACTTCTTCTCCCCGCCCTCGTCGGCGACCATGTCGAGGACCGCACCCTGCCAGTCGCGGATCAGCCGCGCCGCGGCCCCCGCATAGTCCCGGGAGGACCGCGCGAGGTCCTCGCGGGTGCGGCCGAGCAGCTCGCGACCGGCGGGGTTGGCCCGCCACGCGGCCTCCGCCCGCTCGGCGGCGGCCTCGACCGCCTCGCGCAGCAGCGCCTCGAGTCCCGATTCCACCGCCACCGTGACCTTCTCCGCGCCGGCGGGCTGGCCCCGGAAGACGTTCATGATCCGGTCGCGCAGCCAGCCGATCTTCTCGTCGAGGATCCGGAAGACCTCGCCGGTGCCGATGAAGTCGTGCCAGCGGGTCAGCACCTCACCGCGCAGCAGCGTGCCGTCGGCGGTCTGGACGTTGACGGTCCGGACGGCCTCGGCGTACGCCTTGTCGGCGTCTTCGCGCAGCTGCGCGATGATGGACTGCTGATCGTCGAGCGCGGTGGCAAGCGCGGGCGTACGCGCGGTGAGCGCGCCGATCGCCCCGTCCAAGGTCTGGTGAACGACGCGCTGGCGGCTGGCCGCATCGGCGGCGAGGGTGGCGAGCCAGGTCCGGATCGGCGAGACGGCGGAGTCGGGCAGCAGGCCGTCCGCATCGACGGTCGTCTCCGGGACGGCGAACAGCGGCGAATCGCCCAGCCCGCGCTCGGTCATCATCTGGCCGAGGTGCGCCGGGATGTCCCCCATCGCCGCCGGTGGGACCCGCTGCAGCACCACGGCGACCGCGGCGCTGCGCTCGGCGGCATGGAGCAGGAAGTCCCAGGGCACCGCGTCGGCGTACCGCGCCGCCGACGTCACGAACAGCCACAGGTCGGCGGCAGCGAGCAGCTGGGCAGCGAGCCGGCGGTTCTCCTCCACGACCGAGTCCACGTCGGGCGCATCGAGCAGCGCCAGGCCCGGTGGGATCGAGTCCTCCACGACCAGCTGCAGCTCGCGCTGGTCGTTGGAGTGCCCGGTCGTGCGGGACAGCCCGGGGAGGATCCGCTCGTCGTCGAACCAGATCCGATCGGTGCTGTGATGCACGAGCACGGGCGCCTTGGTCGTCGGCCGGATCACCCCGGGCCGGGTCACCTCGCGCCCGACGAGCGAGTTGACCAGCGTCGATTTGCCGGCGCCGGTGGAGCCGCCGACGACGGCGAGCAGGGGCGCGTCGATGGTCGCCAGTCGCGGCAGGATGTAGTCGTCGAGTTGTGCGGTGATCTCGCGCACCGCCCGGCTCTGCGCCTGCGCCCCCGGCAGGGCCAGCGGCAATTGCGCCGGGGCAACCGCCTGGCGCAACGCGGTGAGCGCCTCCTGCAGACGGCTGCTGGCCATGGGGCCTCCTAGGTGCCGGGGGGCTTCCAGCGGGGATCTACTGGTGAGTATGTGGTGGCACCGGATCCTAGCGGCACACCGCTGGGAACCCCGGGATCACCCGTCGCAGCGTAGTCGGGTGGCGGCAGCATCGGATAGGTGCCCCCGAGCCCGGCGGGACCCGGATAGCTGGGCGGCGCCCAGGCCGGATCGGGCGTACGCGCGGCGCGGTTCAGCCAGGGATAGCGGGTCTTCTCGCGGGGCTCGACGAAGCCGCGCTGCCGCAGGCGGCGGATGGTCGCGAAGAGCTCCTTCTCGCGGATCAGCCCGCCGTCGTCGACGAGTCCGCGGGCGATGGAATCACGGAGGTACGCCAGCTCGGTCAGGGCGCGCTGGAGGCGGTAGGTCGAGAGGAAGCGGCCCTCCCACAGGGCCTGCCAGAGGACCCGCACGCGGGTGGTGAGCCGGGCGGTCCAGTGCGGATCGGACTCGGGCAGCCAGCCCATCCGCGCATAGTCGGTGAGGCGGGCGTCGATCAGCCGCTTCTGCACGAACAACTGTCGGACGATGAAGATGATCAGGCTGATCACCAGGGGATAGCCCACCGCGATCAGCACGATTAGCGAGGCCTCAGACGGCAGGCCCATGGAGGCGACGCCGTTGAACAGCATGTGGAGCAGGGCCGCGGCCAGGAACCCGACGACGGGGGCGAGGACGCGGACCATCTTGGACTTGGACCGCAGCGCCACAGCCAGACCGATGCCGATCATCGCGGTGAACAGCGGATGACCGAAGAACGTGAGCACACCGCGGAGGAGGAAGATCTGTTCGAGCAGTTCCTGGGGATTGGCGGCGCCGGTGGAACGCGAGGCCGCGCGATAGGTGCTCGCGTAGTAGTAGATGTTCTCCACGAACGCGAACGAGGCGCCCGCGAGGCCGCCGAGCGCGATGCCGGAGAGCTTGCTGACGAAGCGATAGCGCAGCACGATCGCGATGAGGAAGAGGATCGCCCCCTTCATTGCCTCCTCGACGAACGGGGCAACAAAGGTCGCGAGCCGGCTCGTGGCGCGGGGATCGCCGGGGCCGACGATCGACATGTAGTTCGCGGCGAAATTATTGAGGTTGTAGGACGCCCACACCGCGACCGTCCCGCCCCAGCCGAACGTGATCAGCCAGATCCAGAACCGCATCGGCCGGAACCGATCGGACCAGATGAACAGCAGGCTGAGCGGGATGACGGTGATCAGGGCATAGCGGGTCGAGGGCCACAGGGCCTCGGTGCCGGTGCCATAGGTGGTGCCACCGTCGACCTCGCGGTCGGGGACCATCTGCAGCCCGACAAGGATCAGTGCCGCCGCCTCGACCAGGAGCAGGATCAGGACCACCCAGGTCCACTTCGAGCGCAGCACGCGTTCGGCCCAGGGCCTGCGCTCCGGCGGGAGCGGCAGGTTGTTGCGGAGGAGGGCGTTGCGTTCCACGGTGGTCGCCAGCTGCACGGCGCCAGAGTACCCGCGTGGCCGATCCAGGACGCGAGCCTGCGCCCCGGCAGACGGTAAACTCCCGCACCGAGCCCCCGTAGCTCAGTTGGACAGAGCAGCCGCCTTCTAAGCGGCCGGTCCCAGGTTCGAGCCCTGGCGGGGGCGCTGGCCGGGTGGCCTTTAGGGTGGCCCGGTGACCGAATCCCTCGACTGGCGCAGGATCGCGATCGCCGCCTATGCGCCGACGCTGCTGGTCTCCACGGGGCACGGGGCGGTCATGCCGTTGGTGGCGCTGACGGCGCGCGACATGGGCGCAAGCCTGGAGATCGCGGCGCTGCTCGTCGCGTTCTTCGGTCTCGGCCAGCTCATCGGTGATATCCCGGCCGGCATGCTCGCCGCCCGGTTCGGGGAGAAGCGGGCGCTCATCGGCGCTGCCCTGCTGGAGGCGGTCGCGCTGCTGGTCTGCTGGCAGGCGGACAACGTGGTGCTGCTCGGGGCGGGCGTGTTCGCGGCCGGTCTGGCCGGGGCGGTGATCGGGCTGGCCCGCCAGGCGTACCTCACCGAAGTCGTCCCCGCCCACCAACGCGCCCGCGCGCTCTCCACCCTCGGCGGGGTCTATCGGATCGGGCAGTTTCTCGGTCCGATGATCGGCGCGCTGGTGATTGCGACCGTGAATCTCTCCGCGGCGTACGCCGCAGCGGCCGCGTTCAGCGTGCTCGCGGCGATCCTCACCGCGGCGCTGCCCGATGTCGCGGGCCGCCAGCCCCGCGGCACCGTCCGCGGCCCCCGCCTCGGCGCCGTGGTGAAGTCCCGATGGCAGGCCATGGCCACCCTCGGCGTGGGCGCCCTGGTGGTCCAGCTCGGCCGCGCCGCGCGGCTCAGCATCCTGCCGCTGTGGGCCGAGTCCGTCGGCCTCAACCCCGAGACGACCGCGCTGATCTTCGCGCTCGCCTCACTCGCGGATATGAGCATGTTCTATCCGTCGGGCTGGATCATGGACCGCTTCGGCCGCTTCTATTCGGCGGTCCCGACCCTGCTCGTCCTCGGTGTCGGCTTCGCGATCCTGCCCCTGACGACGGGGGCGCTGGCGGTCACGCTGGTGGCCATCCTGCTGGGCGTGGCGAACGGATTCTCCGCCGGCATCGTGATGACGCTCGGGTCGGACACCGCGCCCACGAACGCCCGCGCCACGTTCCTGGGCGCGTGGCGCCTGCTGACCGACACCGGACATGCGGGCGGTCCCCTGCTCGTGAGTGCGGTCGTGGCCTTTGCGCCGCTATGGTCGGCGTCGGTCGCCATCGCCGTCGTCTGCTGGCTGGGGGCGGCCTGGTTCACGCGCTGGTTGCCACGACGCCCCGGCGCGGTGCGGATGTTCAGCGACGACGAGACGGAGTCCTAGAGTGGGTCAAATGAACGACCTCCTGGTGTGGATCGACTGCGAGATGACCGGCCTCGACCTGGCCGGCGGTGACGCCCTCATCGAGGTGGCGGCCTTGGTGACCGGGCCCGATCTCGAGGTGCTCGGCGACGGCGTCGACGTCATCATCAAGCCGACCGACGACGCCCTGGACAGGATGGGCGACTTCGTCCGGACGATGCACACCGAGTCGGGTCTGCTGCCGCTGCTGACCGACGGGCTGACGATGGCGGAGGCCGAGGAGCAGGTGCTGGCGTACGTCACCGAACACGTCCCCGAGGTCCGCAAGGCGCCCCTGGCCGGGAACACGATCGGCACCGACCGCGCGTTCCTCGCCCGCGACATGCCGACACTCGAGGGGCACGTGCACTATCGCAACGTCGACGTGTCCAGCATCAAGGAACTCGCGCGGCGCTGGTTCCCGCGGATCTATTTCAACTCCCCCGCCAAGTCCGGCAACCACCGGGCGCTGGCGGACATCCAGGAGTCGATCGAGGAGCTCCGGTACTACCGCGATGCCCTCTTCGTTGCCCAGCCCGGACCCGACACCGAGACCTGCCGGAGCCTGTCACTTCGCCACGGGGGCGCATTGACCGGCGTACGCCCGGCCAGCGCGCTCGAGACCGGGGCTTGATCGAATCGATTTCTCTCCCGGAGCGATCTGGGGTATCGTTCCTTGCTGCCCCTCAGGGGCACATGGTGGGTATAGCTCAGTTGGTAGAGCACCTGGTTGTGGTCCAGGTGGTCGCGGGTTCGAGTCCCGTTACTCACCCCAAACGTTCGAGGGTCGAACCTGCGATGATGGGGACCCCCCACATCGAAGTCGAGGTGTTCGGCTTTGACGACCACGTCGACAGCCGGGTGATCAGCGAGCTTCGTCAACCTGCGTGCCCTTTGACAGGGTTGCCCATAGCTCAGACGATCAGAACGGGTAGCGCGTTGAAGAAGATCAGCACACCGGCGATCCCGATGATCCAGCTCACGGTGCCGCCAACGTTGCTGTTCATCTTGGTGCGCCACCGTTCGAAGCGCTCGCGGGTACGTTCGCCGAGCGCCAGCCATGCGAGGTAGAGGACGAGTCCCGGCAGGATCATGATGGCGACGTAGACGATCAGCAGTGGGAGCCATTGGGGCAGGCTCAGGTGCGCGGCGGTCATGATGCCGATCGCCGTGAAGTACGGCACTGCGGTGGCGAACTCGAACAGCCAGGTTCCCAGGCCGAACGTGATCATGGCCGGAATCGTGAGGTTCTTGGGCCGACGGGGCGTCTGGCGGGGCTTGGCGGGGATGAACCAGCTCGCGATGAACAACGTGATGCCAATGCCCGCCTGGATCCCTGCACCAACTGCCGGTTTGATGGTGGGCATGATCGCGCCCAAACCAACCATCAGCAGCGCACCAAGGAGGAAATAGGCGCTGGCCACGGTGGTCAGGTAACTCGCCAACAACAGTCCAACTCGACGTGGCTGTGCGAGCAAGAGATACAGCACGATGCCGATGACGGCCGGACTCAGCGTGTCGATTAGGGCTAGGCCGAGGACGCTCAGCGCAGTCGCGAGGGACATCATTCCTCCGATCTTTGCCAACACGGGCGTGTTATTTAACAGTAACACGCCCGTGTTATATTGCGATATGCCTCGACTCGTTGATCATGACGAGCGCCGCGCTCAACTGGCGGCCGCCGGGATTCAGATCATGCTGCGAGAAGGCCTCGACGGGGTGACCGTGCGAGGGGTGGCTGCCGAGGCTGGCTGCTCCACCGGTTCGCTGCGGCACTACTTCGCCAATCAGAGCGCGTTGCAGGAGTACACGGTGGCGGCAGCGACAGCGCTTCTGCGTGACCGGGTGGGTCCACGGGTTCAGCGTGATCGCCCCCGACGGTCGCGGGTCGAGGTGATCGCCGAGGTGGTGGAGGAACTCCTTCCGCTCGACGAAAACCGGTGGGAGGAGTACCGGCTGTGGAACGCGATCGCCGAATGGGAGCGGCGTCACCTCCCGGCGGGAGGGTCCCAGACGTGGGCTGACCAGCGCGCCCTCTACCAGCGGTGCATCGCGCTCCTGCGCGGCCATCCCGCGACGCTCCCAGACCTCACCGACCCACCCGTCGACTCCGAGGAGTGGCTATGGGCCGGCTTGCTTCACACTTTCGTCGATGGCCTCGCATCCCAGCTCGTCAACACACCTGGAGAGATGACAGCCAAGACTGCCAAGGCGCTACTCCGATCCCTGCTAGCCGCAGTCCCGCCAGACGAAAGGCAAGGCCCTGAATAAGCTGCCGGAAGAGCGGCCAGCTAACCCACTTCTTCGACACCGTCGAACCTGACGTGCTGACCGCGCCGCGTCGCGTCGCAGCCTCTCGCTCGCGCTACCCCGCCCTTCCCGGAAGCTGTCTCCGACAACCCTCGGCCCACGTCGATGAGCCAGTTGAGCCAGGCGACGCCGCCGCCAGCGGGTACGGCGGCGGCCAGAGCGACCAGAAGTCCCATGCGAGCTTTCGTCGCGGCGGCGTAGTTGCCGTTGGAGGTGCCGACGGCCCAGCCGATGGTGCTGACGATCGCCATGGCGACTGCCGCAATCAGGACGATGGTGAGCAGTGCTCCCACCACGGTGGCGAGTGCTTCGATACCGGCGAGTCCGTCGAAGTCGGGGAATACGTTCATGGCGTCAGCTCCCGGTCTTGACGGTCACGTGTACGTGGTCGTAGTGGCCGCCGGTGATGTCGGTGGGGTCGTGCATTCCGCCGCCGTTGTAGTCGCGCCAGCCTTCGTCATCTCGGGCGAGTGACCAGATCTTGCCTTGCCAGATGAGGTATTGGACGCCGAGGGTCTCGGCATGGGTCTTGAGCCAGTTGGTGAGTGCCCAGCCGGCTTCGAGTTGTTGCGGGGCGGGGCGGGTGCCGATCGGCCTGGAATATATATAACTAGTTGGATATGATGGGGTCATGGCGCGCATCGATTCGAAGCAGGCGACCTTTGCCGGCGTACTGCTCCTGGCGAATCGGATGCAGACGCACTATGACGCCGCACTCGGGGAGATCACGCTCAAGCAGTGGCTGGCCCTGACCGTGGTGGCCGCGCTCCCCCAGCCCGTCCCGTCGACAGCTGTCGTGGCCCGGGCACTCGGCACGACCCATCAAAACGTCACCAAACTTCTCACCGCGCTGAGCGCGAAGGGTTTGCTGACCCTCGCGCCCTCGCCGGAGGACCGCCGCGCCCGCCAGGTGAGTCTCACCCCGGCGGCGTATGCGTACTTCCAGCGCCACGAGGCCACCGGCGACCGCCTGCTGGCCGAACTGTTCGCCGGCATCGCACCCCAGGACATCGCCACGTGTGCGCAGGTGCTCGACCAGATGTCCCGTTCCTTGACCGGAGAGGGACTCACTCCGCCGGAGACGGAGGTGTGATCCATGGCGTGGTTCGCCCTCGCACTCGCCCTGGTCGCGATCGCTGCGGCCGTCCTTGATGTGCGCCTGGCGGTCGCTGGTCTCGGGTTGGCCGCCATGCTTGCGGTCGCCGCCATCGTGCGCGGCCACTGGGTTCGGGTCGGTGCCGTCGCACTGGTCCTGATCCTGGCCGGGGCCTTGCTCACGGGTTGGGAGATCCGGGAGCTGCGCCGCCCACCCACGAACACGGCGCCGGACGTCCCGCGCTATCAGCGACCCGGCCAGGATCGCGAGGTGCTGCTGCCACTCACCGTGGCTATCGCCGACGTGCAGCGCCTCGCGTTGCTGGAGATGGCCCCGGGCTCGGACCCGGTCTATGAGGGCTTCGAACCCCAGTTCATCGACCGGGGCCACGAGCGGGGCTACCGGATCATCGCCTATCGAAATGACGGCTACGTCGACTACTACGACGATCTCGCCCTCTCCGCCGAACCGGACGAGGCGAGCCGCGTCACCGGCAAGGGCCGGCTGAACTACAGCCGCCAGGACCTGGGCGCACCGGTCATCGAACGCGACGAGCAGGGCCGGGCCGCAATCAGGTTCTCGTTCACCGACGTCGAGGGTCGTGCGATCCGGGCGGACCTCCGGGAACGCACCACGAAGCGCTCGGTCCCACTCAATCTGCTTGCCCCGGTCGGGCTGTCCGCAGTGGACCCCGAGTATTTCCCACTGTTCCTGTTGAACGACTTCGAGTTCTTCCGCGTGGGCGGGGCTGACCTCGACCTCACGATCGACAACCGGTCCATGCCGCTGCAGGATTTTCCCGTCCCGCTGCCGGTCCAGGGCCAGCGCCGCAACTTCGTGAAATACACGATGGACAGCGAGATCATTACCGTCTTCCCCACCAGTGCGCCGACCGCACAGCGCGTGCGGACCAGCGGCGACTCCCATCAAGATGGCGAGGTCACCTACCTGTTCGACGGCGAGGCGCTGGAGCGGATCTTCGTCCGCGGCACCGAGATCGTCTTCGATCCGGCACTGGACCTCAGCGCTTCGGGCACCGGGCGGCTGACCATGAGCTCGCATCCGGACCGGGGCCTGGTCGGCGGCCCCTACGAGGTCTCCAGCGACGGCACGACCGCGCGGATCACGCTGGCGATCGACCAGGTGCAGGTGCCGCGCCAACGCGGGCTGCTCTACCGGCTCATCGTCAACGACTCCTCGATGTTCGGCACCTGGCCGAAGGCGTACAGCTATGCGGCAACCATCCACCGCGACAGCGGAGCGATCGATGCGCGCTGGATCAACGCGAAACCCGGCGGCGGGTGAGGCCGCCCCGCCACGTCAGTGGAGGTGGTCCCCGGGCGTAGCCTGAGGCCATGTCCGACCAGCCCTTGCGCATTGCCCTCGCCGGCGCCGGCGCCTTCGGCGCCAAACACGCCGACGGCCTGCTGCGGATCGACGGTGTCGAGGTCGCGGCGATCATCTCCGATTCCCTGGCGAGCGCCCAGCAGTTCGCCGACGAGCACGGCGTCGGGCCTGCGGTCGACAGCCTCGACGAGGCGCTGCGCCGCGACGACATCGATGCGGTCATCCTGGCCACGCCGACGCCGATCCACGCCGAGCAGACCCTCGCCTGCCTGCGGGCCGGCAAGCACGTCCAGGTGGAGATCCCACTCGCGGACTCGCTGGCCGATGCCGAGGAATGCCTGCGCGTCCAGCAGGAAACCGGCCTCGTCGCCATGGTCGGTCACACCCGGCGGTTCAACCCGAGTCATCAGTGGGTACGCCGCAGGGTCGCCAGCGGCGAGTTCCAGATCCAGCAGCTGGATGTGCAGACCTTCTTCCTCCGCCGGCAGAACCTGAACGCGCTCGGCGAGCCCCGCTCGTGGACCGATCATCTGCTCTGGCACCACGCCGCGCACACGGTGGACCTGTTCGCCTATCAGACCGGCTCCCCCATCGTCGCCGCCAACGCCCTGATGGGGCCGATCCATCCCGAGCTCGGGATCGCGATGGACCTGTCGATCCAGCTCAAGGCGGAGTCCGGCGCGCTCTGCACCCTGTCGCTGTCGTTCAACAACGACGGCCCGCTCGGGACGTTCTTCCGCTACATCGG
>JAUNRO010000101.1 GCA_030544185.1 Propionibacteriaceae bacterium
CGCGAGGACGGCCTGCCAGTCGCGACCGCACTGACCAAGGACCTCGCCAACGACCTGGACGAGCTGATCACCCAGCTGCGCCGCCAGCCCGCCGATGCCGGCGCGATCGGCATGGTGTCGCTGGTCGGGGACGTGTTCGTCATCGTCCGAGTCCGGGGCCGCAACGTGCAGGCGGTCCTCAACGACGCGGCCGCAGCCGGCGACTGGCCGATCGCGCGCGATATCGCGGACTTCCTGGGCGTCGACGAGATCCCGGATCCCGACGACGACTCCGAGCCCTTGGGCGACCTCGGCCTGCTCACCGACCTCGGCGTGACCGATCTGGCCATGGAGGCCTATTGCGCCAATTTCGACGACAACTCCGACGAGATCCTTGCCCAGATCGCCGAGCGCATCGCCGTCGGGGAGGCCTTCCGCAAGGCCGCCGACTCGTTCGACTGATGGCGCGCCCGGGGCTCTCGGGCCGGGGCCGGGACTGATGGGGACGCGCTGGAACGCGGCGATGGACCGCGCGCTCGCTGAGGCGTTCCTTGCCCGAGAACACGGCGATGTGCCCATCGGCGCCGCCGTGGTCGACCCGAGCGGAGCGATCGTCGCGAGCGCCCACAACGAACGTGAGCTGACCGCGGACCCGACCGCGCACGCCGAGGTGCTCGCCCTGCGCCGGGGCGCGGCGCGCGTGGGAGAGTGGCGGCTGGACGGCCACACGCTGGTCGTCACGCTCGAACCCTGCACGATGTGTGCGGGTGCGCTCGTGCTGGCGAGGGTCGAGCGGGTGGTGTTCGGGGCCTACGACCCGAAGGCCGGCGCGATCGCCTCCCTCTTCGATGTCGTCCGCGATCCGCGGCTCAACCACCGCCCGGAGGTGATCGGCGGCATGCGTGCCGACGAATGTGCCGCACCGCTGCTGGAGTTCTTCGGCCGCCACCGCGGATGACTCGGGCGCGCGTGGGTGAGAGGATCGAGGCGTGACTGTGCTGACCAATATCGAACTTGCTCCCCGCGACCCGATCCTCGGCCTGACCGAGGCCTTCAACGCCGACGAGCGCACCGACAAGGTGAACCTGGGCGTGGGTGTCTATACCGATGAGAACGGCAAGGTGCCGTTGCTGGAGTGCGTACGCCGGGCCGATGAGCGCCTCGCCGAGGGCCGTGCACCGTGGGGTTATCTGCCGATCGACGGGCTGAAGGCCTATGACGACGCCGTGGCCGAGCTGGTGTTCGCCGATGTGGTCCCGCGTGAGCGGCTCGCTGTCGTGCAGGGCCTGGGTGGCACCGGCGGGCTCAAGGTGGCCGCCGACTTCCTGCACACCGTCGACCCCAGCGCGCCCGTCCTGATCTCCGACCCGAGCTGGGAGAATCACAAGGCGCTGTTCTCGCGGGCCGGGTTCACGGTTGCGAGCTACCCCTACTACGACGCGGCGACCCGCTCGATCAATTTCGCGGGCATGCTCGATGCGCTCAAAGCCGTCGACGCCGGCACGATCGTGGTCCTGCACGCCTGCTGTCACAACCCGACCGGCTATGACCTGACCCCGGAGCAGTGGGGCCAGGTCCGCGATGTCGTGGTCGAGGGGGGACTGGTGCCGCTGCTGGACATGGCCTATCAGGGGTTCGCCGAGTCCCTGGAGCGAGACGTCGCGGCCGTGCGGGCATTCGCAGAGGCAGGCATCCCGGTGTTCGTGACGACCTCGTTCTCCAAGACCTTCAGCCTCTATGGCGAGCGGATCGGCGCGCTGTCGGTGGTCTGCTCCGATGCCGATGAGGCCAAGCGGGTGCTGAGCCAGCTCAAGATCATCGTCCGCACCACCTATTCCAATCCGCCCACCCACGGCGCCAAGCTCGTCGCGACCGTGCTCGGCGATCCGGAACTGCGGGAGTTGTGGGAGTCCGAGCTCGGCGCGATGCGGGAGCGGATCAAGGCCATGCGGGCCGGCCTGCGCGACGGCCTGGTCGCGGCGAAGCCGGACGCCGAGGTGGACTACATCGTGGCCCAGAACGGGATGTTCTCCTATTCCGGGCTGAGCAAGGAGCAGATGGGTCGGCTTCGCGAGGAGTTCGGCGTCTATGGCCTCGACTCCGGCCGCATCTGCGTCGCCGCGCTCAACCAGAGCAACCTGCCCGTGGTCGTCGACGCGATCGCCCAGGTTTGGTGAGCTGAGTCGATTGGCGCCGGACCCGCTCCGCTTGCTACCTTGGTCGGCGGTGACGTGTCTGAGCGGCCGAAAGAGCTCGCCTCGAAAGCGAGTGTAGGGAGACCTACCGCGGGTTCAAATCCCGCCGTCACCGCGCGAACGAACTCCCCGGGGTCACCGAACTCGCCGGGGAGTTCGTGTTTTCCGCAGACGAATCCGTCTTGCGTTCCGACCAAGGGAACGAACGTGCTTGATTGACGGTTGCACTATGAGGATAGAGTCGACGTTCTGAAGGGGCAGCCGCCCGCCAGGAACAGACAATGGGGGGCCCAGGCTGTCGGGCCTCGGACACAAACGGGCAAAGGAGCTTGAGTTATGGGCATTCTCCGACTGGGTTACGCGGAGATTCGCGTCACCGATCTGGAAGAGGCCAAGTCGCATTATGGCCGCACGCTTGGCCTGAAGCACGTCGAGGACGTGGACGGCAAGGCCTACTTCAAGGGCTGGGACGAGTGGGATCACCACAGCCTCGTCCTCCACGAGGGTGGCGTCGGCGTCGTGAAATATGGCTTCAAGGTCGCCTATCCCGAGGACCTGGACGTCATCGAGAAGAAGGCCCAGACCTTCGGCGCGACCGTGGAGCGCATGAGCAAGGGTGAGACCCGCGAGGTCGGCGACGGCCTGCGCATCACCTCGCCGTCGGATCACATCTTCGAGATCTATCAGGACATGACCGAGGTCGGCACCGACGTCGGCTTCCTCAACCCTGAGGTCTTCCCGCGCGATCTCGTCGGCGTGGGCGTGCCGGGCGTCGACCACAGCCTCATCACTGCTGAGGACCCTGGTCTGACCGAGAAGTTCGCCATGGAGGTCTTTGACTTCTTCCCGACCGAGCAGGTCGTCACCTCGCTCGAGGACGATGGCCAGGTCGTGGGCACGTGGCTGTCCGCCTCGATGAAGGTCCATGACCTCGCGATCATCGGTGGCCCGCAGGGCGGTCTGCACCACTTCGCGTTCCAGCTCCAGGACTGGAGCGCCGTCGGCCGCGCCGCGTCGCTGTTCTCCATGGACGAGGTCTCCGTCGACATCGGCCCGACCCAGCACGGCATCACCCGGGGCACCACGATCTATTTCTTCGATCCCTCGGGCAACCGCAACGAGGTGTTCGCCGGTGGCTACCACGCCTACCGGGATCGCCCGGTCGTCAAGTGGACCGTCGACCAGCTCGGCAAGGGCATCTTCTATGTCGACCGCGAGCTCAACGAGCGCTTCACCACCGTGCTCACCTGATCGCGGTTTCGATCGATCAAGGCGAAGGCGTCACCGCTGCGGCGGTGGCGCCTTCGGCGTTTCCCGGGGACTCGTTTGCGGGTGCGCCCAGGACTCGATTGACGGTACGCCCGGGTCCGCGCCGGATCAGGCCGGCGCGGCGGTCGGCGGCACGGGCAGGCAGATCGTGGTCGCGTTGATCTGCAGCTCGATGGGGGCATCGGCGACCATCGACTCGTAGTTCTGGCCGATGCGCACCTCGACCGAGCGGTCGCGGCGGTCGTCGCCCTCGGTGTCGAAGCCCACGAACTGGGCCGCGACGAGCTCGACCTCGGGCGAGTTCGCCTCGGCGCCGATGATCACAGACCGCTGCTGGTTGTCGTCGGCATTGCCGACGCGGGTCACCTTGAACCCCTGGCGCTTCAGCTGCTGGGAGACCTCGGCCGCCTTGCCGCGCTTGTTGCTGGCATTGAGGACCCGCACGGAGATCATCTCGGACTTGAGCTTGCCGTCGGGGACGGGCTGATCGACGCAGGGATTCACATAGGGCGGAGGCAGTGGGGCAGTCATCGCGGCGTACCCCCAACTGCCCGCCAACAGCACCAACCCGAGCAGGGACAGCAGGATGACAGGAGTTTTGGCGATCCGCCAGATCCGGCCATAATCCACAGTGCGCTCCATTCCAGGGTGGTCTGGGGCGATGTTACTTCAGTTCGAGCACCCGGGCGTGCATCGTCTGCCGTTGCTGGAGCGCGGCCCGGAGCGCGCGGTGCAGCCCGTCCTCGAGATAGAGCTCCCCGCGCCAGGCGACGACGTGGGCGAACAGATCTCCATAGAACGTCGAGTCTTCCTCCAGCAGGGCTTCCAGATCAAGGGTCCGCTTGGTCGTGACCAACTGATCCAGCCGCACCTGGTGCGGTGCGATGGCGGCCCATTGCTTCTGCACGTAGCCATGGTCCGGGTATGGGCGGGTGTCGCCGACACGCTTGAAGATCACAGTGGCCACTGTAGGTCACCATCACAGGGGTTTACTTCCCACCGCATTACGATTTGGCCGCGATGGTTAGCGCTCGCGGTGTTATGCCAACCTTGAGCGATGAGTGAGAACGCGCCCCAAGACCTTTCCGCTTCCGCGACAGCGATCCGGGACGGTTATGTGTTCGATGAGCCCTCGATTCAGCTGGGTGTGCTGATGGAACAGGGTACGCCGCAGCCGGGCGTCGAGGTCCGGATTCCGCTGCGGATGCTGAACCGGCACGGCCTCGTGGCCGGGGCCACCGGCACCGGCAAAACCAAGACGCTGCAGGTGCTCGCCGAGCAGATCTCCGCCGCCGGCGTGCCGGTGTTCGCCGCCGATATCAAGGGCGACCTGTCGGGGCTCGCGTCTCCGGGGGCGGGCAACGAGAAGCTCCTCGCCCGCACCGCCGCCCTCGGTCAGGACTGGCAGCCGCAGCCGTGTCCGGCGGAGTTCTATGCGCTCGGTGGCAACGGGATCGGTGTGCCGGTGCGCGCGACCGTGACCGCGTTCGGGCCGATTCTGCTGTCGAAGGTGCTCGGGCTGAACGCGACGCAGGAGTCCTCGCTGCAGTTGGTCTTCCACTATGCCGACAAGCTCGGGCTGCCCCTGCTCGACCTGGCCGACCTGCGCGCCGTCCTCACCCACCTGACTTCCGAGCAGGGCAAGGAGGAGCTGAAGGAGATCGGTGGCCTCAGCGCCGCGACCGTCGGGGTGATCCTGCGTTCGCTGATCGGATTCGCCGACCAAGGCGCGGAGCAATTCTTCGGGGAGCCGGAGTTCGACTCCGCAGATCTGATGCGGGTGACCACGGACGGCCGCGGCATCATCTCGCTGCTGGAGCTGCCGAACCTGCAGGCCCAGCCCGCGGTCTTCTCGACGTTCCTGATGTGGCTGCTCGCCGACCTGTTCTCGACGCTGCCCGAGGTCGGGGACATCGACAAGCCCAAGCTGGTGTTCTTCTTCGACGAGGCGCACCTGCTGTTCAACGATGCCTCCAAGGCATTCCTCGACGCGATCGCCCAGACCGTGCGGCTCATCCGCTCCAAGGGCGTTGGCGTGTTCTTCGTGACCCAGACCCCGCGGGATGTGCCGGACGAGGTGCTCGCCCAGCTCGGCTCCCGCGTCCAGCACCAGCTCCGCGCCCACACGCCCAACGACGCCAAGGCGCTCAAGCAGACCGTCGCGACCTATCCCAAGTCCGGCTATGACCTCGGCGAGGTGTTGCAGAGCCTTGGCATCGGGGAGGCGGTCGTCACCGTGATGGACCCCGACGGCGCCCCCACCCCCGTGGCGTGGACGCGGATGCTCGCGCCGCAGTCGCTGATGTCCCCGACACCGGAGGAGCAGCTCAAGGCCGGGGTCGCGGGCTCGCCGCTGATGGCGAAATATGGCACCGCGATCGACCGTGATTCCGCCCACGAGATGCTCGCGCGCAAAGTCGAGGAGGGTGCCCGGGCTGCGGAGGCGGAGGCCGCGGCCGCCGAGCGGGCCAAGCTCGAGGCGGCCCAGGCGAAGGAGGCCGAGAAGGCCCGCGCCGCCGCGGAAAAGGAGGCCGAGCGCGCGGCCCGCACAGCGCAGACGCAGCAGCGGCGCGCCCGTGCCAAGGACAAGGGCCTGCTCGAACAGGTCATGGGCTCGGCCGCGGTGCGCGACATGGCGCGGACCGCCGGACGCGAGATCGTCCGGTCCATCTTCGGCACCGGCCGGCGCCGCTGATTCCGCGGGCGTACGCCCTCCTGACCGGGCCGGGCGTGCCTTGGGCGATGCCGGGGGCGTCAGTCCTGCCTGCCTCGCCCGCGACCAGTGCGGGTGATCTGTCGCCCAAGGAACTGGGGCGTACCCAAGGGTCAGTCCACCGCCATATGGTGGTGCCATGAAATTCCTGAAGGGCCTCTTCCTCGTCATCGGGGCCACCGTGCTGGCTGTGGGCGGGTATTTCCTTTTCGACGCCTGGCTCGAAGTGCGCAACATCTGGGCCATCGCCAATTCGATGCGCAGCACGACCTCGACCAACCCGGTGCCGACGGTGCTGATCGCCGCCGGCGTCGCCGCCGCGGGCGGGCTGTTGCTCGGCATCGGCATCGGTTTCCCGACCCGGTCCCAAGGAGCGGTTCGCAAGCAGGCCCTGCAGGACGCGAGCGACATGCGCGAGGCGGCGATCCGGCAGCGAGTCGGTGGCGACGAGCCACCGGTCAAGGCCGCGGACGAGCAGAAGTCGATCGATACCGGTGGCGCGACGCGGGCGGACAAGGAGCAGAACTGATGGGACTGGATCGCGCGGAGCACATCCTGCTCACCACCTTCAACCCCGACCTGAAGTCGGTCGAGCGGGTGGTGCGGCTGAACGACGGCCGGATCGGGCTGTGGACACCGGACGGGACCTCGCTGGAGCAGCGCCTGCCTGCCGCCGCGACCGTGATCGTGCGGATCTGTGATCGCGGGGGCAAGGTCGATCTGGAGCAGCCGCTCTTCGAGGGGCGGGCCGAGTTCGTGGCCTCGGGTTCGGTGTTCGACGAGATCAAGGCGCTGACGGTGGAGAAATATGGCCGGAAGGTCGTTGTCGCCAACGTGGTGGACCGGGCCAAGGAGCTCTTCGGCGGCAAGACGCCGGAAGGCGCCGTGGTCATCAACATCATCGGCTGAGCAACCGCCGGGGAGCGTGTCGGAGCCCGCCGCTAGGCTCACCGGCAGCGCCCAAACGAGAGGATCGACGATGAGCCCGACCGACGCGACAGACCTGGTGAAGGCCACCCTGGCGGAGTCGGAGCTGCCCCGGCGGTGGTACAACATTGTGCCCGACCTGCCCGAGCCCCCGCCGCCGCACCTGCACCCGGGGACCAGGGAGCCGCTGACGGTCGAGGACATGCTCGGCATCTTCCCGCGCGGCCTGGCCGAGCAGGAGCTGTCGACCGAGCGGTGGATCGATATCCCCGAACCGGTGCTCGACGTCTATCGGATCTGGCGGCCCGCGCCGCTGATCCGGGCCCGGCGCCTGGAGGCGGAGCTCGGGACGAGCGCGCGGATCTACTACAAATACGAGGGCGTGAGCCCCGTCGGCAGCCACAAGCCGAACAGCTCGGTCCCGCAGGCCTACTTCAATGCCATCGAAGGCGTCAAGCGCCTGACGACCGAGACGGGGGCGGGGCAGTGGGGCAGCGCGCTCGCGTTCGCGTGCGCCGCGTTCGGCATGGGCTGCGAGGTCTGGCAGGTGCGCGCATCGTTCGACGGCAAGCCCTATCGCCGCATGCTGATGGAGACCTTCGGCGCGACGGTGCATTCGAGTCCGTCGGAGCTGACCGAGGCCGGTCGCAAGATGCGGGTGGACTTCCCCGATACCTCCGGCAGCCTCGGCATGGCGGTCAGCGAGGCGATCGAGGCGGCGGTGGGCTATGGGGACGCGAAGTACGCCCTGGGCAGCGTCCTCAACCACGTCGTGCTGCACCAGTCGGTGATCGGGCTGGAGGTTTTGGAGCAGCTGAAAATGTTCGGCGAGGAGCAGGCCGATGTGGTCTATGGCTGCGCCGGTGGTGGCTCCAACCTCGCCGGTCTGGCGTTCCCGCTGCTGCGGGAGAAGATCGCCGGGCGCACCACCACCCGGTTCGTGGCCACCGAGCCCGCGGCCTGCCCGTCGCTGACGCAGGGCCGCTATGACTACGACCACGGTGATGTGGCGGGGCTGACGCCGCTGCTGAAGATGTATACCCTTGGCAACGACTTCGTGCCCGATCCCATCCACGCCGGCGGCCTGCGCTATCACGGCATGGCGCCGCTGCTGTCGCACACCGTCCACACCGGGCTCGTGGAGGCGACCGCGGTCGGCCAGACCGAGGCGTTCGAGGCGGGGGTCCTGTTCGCCCGCGCCGAGGGCCTGGTGCCCGCGCCGGAGTCTTGTCACGCGATCGCAGCGGCCCTCGCCGATGCCCGCGAGCGCCGGGACGAGGCCGATTCCGCCGCGATCGTCATCGGCCTCTCCGGACACGGTCAACTGGATCTCCCGGCTTACGCGGCCTATCTCTCCGGAGACCTGGCCGACACACGCTGAGGAACTCAGAACCCGCCGAACAGCGTGCCGAGGATGATCACGACGATCGTCGCGAACACGGGGATGAGCAGGGAGACCACGCCCACGTCCTTGTAGGACTGGCGGTGCGTCAGCCCGCAGATGGCGAGCAGCGTGATCACCGCGCCGTTGTGCGGCAGTGAGTCGAAGCCGCCGGAGGACATCGCGGTCACGCGGTGCATGAGCTCGAGGCTGATGTTTTGCTGCTCGGCGATCGTGCGGAAGTTCTCGCCGAGGGTCTGCAGCGCGATGCTCATGCCGCCGGAGGCCGACCCGGTGATGCCGGCGAGGACGTTGACCGCGACCGCGAGGTTGATCAGCGGGTTCGGCGAGATCGCGAGCACCGCGTCGCGGACGATCCGGAACGCGGGCAGCGATGCGATCACTCCGCCATAGCCGACCTCGGAGGCGGTGTTGAAGATCGGCAGCAGCGACCCCATCGTGCCGGCGTTGAGCGACTTGATCTTCGACTCCAGATATTTCCAGCAGGTCGAGATCAGCACGATGATCGCGACCACGAGTGCCACGATGATCGCCCAGATGCCGCCGACGGTGGCGATATCGGTGCTGCCATAGGCCTCCTGCGCCAGATAGTCGAAGTCGAGCCGCGGGAAGATGAGGCGCACCAGCACGAAATTGATGGCGATGACGAGGACGATCGGGAGGTACGCGAGGACGACAGGGGGCATGTTCTCGCGCCCCGTGACCATCTCGTGATCGGCCTTGGGTCCGCCGTCGGCGCCCTGGATCGGGGTGCCGCCCTTGCCGGGTTGCATCAGCGGGCCGTCGGCATAGCCCTCCCCGCTGGCCATGGCTTTGCGGGAGCGCACGGTCAGCCAGGCCATGCCGCCGCCGAACATGATCAGACCGCCAATAATGCCCAGCACGGGCGCGGCGAACGCGTTCGTGGCGAAGAAGGGATTCGGGATCGCGTTCTGGATCGCGGGCGTCCCCGGCAGGGCGGTCATCGTGAACGTGAATGAGCCGAGGGCGATCGCGCCGGGAATGAAGCGCTTCGGGACCTTGGCCTCGCGGAACAGCGCGGCGGCGATCGGGAACACGGCGAACGCGACCACGAACAGCGAGACGCCGCCATAGGTGAGGATGCCGCAGGCGAGCACGATGGCGAGGATCGCGCGCTTGGAGCCGATGCGGTCGACGATCGAATAGGCGATCCGGCGCGCGGCACCCGAGTCGTCCATCAACTTCCCGAAGATCGCGCCGAGGAGGAACAGCGGGAAATAGGTGACGACGTAGTTGCCCAGCGCCGGCATGAACACCTGCGTATAGGTCGCCAGCAGCGGCCCCGCCGCGAACAGCGTCGCGACGAGCGCCATGATCGGC
>JAUNRO010000102.1 GCA_030544185.1 Propionibacteriaceae bacterium
TTATGCGACCACTTCCCGTTTCTCCCTGGCTGTCAGTGATTCGACACCGTGCAGCGGATGCGTGACCACCGTCTCTTGGAACCTGCCCTTGCAGCGGGCCTGCTCGTGCTGGACGCCGTCCTTTTCCTGTTCACCGACCTCTCGTTGATCGCCTTCCTGGTTGGCGCGGTCGGATGCGTCGCTGCAGCCTTTGCCGGATTCGCCCTGCGCACCAGCGTTGTTGCCTTGTGCGTGGTGACCGTGGGATATCTCGCTCTGGCCCCGATCACGGTGGGAGCCGCCGAATATGCATGCATGATCCCGGTCTCCTCGGCGTTCGCCCATGGTCGTCGGCGGCTGGGACTGGTGTCGGCGGCGGTCTTCCTGGCCCTCGGGGTGCTCGTCCATGTCACAAGGTGGGGCTTCAACACCACCCACGTCCTGCTTTTCCTCATCATCTGGGCCTTCTTGTTGAGCGTCGCAGCAGCAGCAGGCGAAGCGATCTTGCGGACCCGGCTTTACGCTCAACAGCGCGAATTGGAGGCCAGCCGCGCGCACCGACGAGAGATCGCCGCAGATCTGCACGACACGGTTGCCCACGAACTGGCACGGATAGCCCTCCGTGCCGACAGCGGGGCGGAGAGTGGACCCCATCGAGCGGACATTGCAGTCATTGCGCAGGCAGCGCGCCTGGCGGCAGCGGACTTGCGCCGGATCATGACCTTGCTCGAGGTCGATCGATCCGAGGTGACAGAAGCCTTGAATTTTGCTATGACAATCGACGACTGTGAAAGGCGGCTGCGGAGTTCAGGTTTCACCGTCATCTCAACGGTGGAGGGCGACGTCTCCCGAATTGGCGGAAGCCTGGGCGTGGGACTGAGCCGGATCCTCGTTGAATGCACCAACAACGTGGAACGGCATGGCAACCCAACGTTCCCCATCGCGGAGGTGTTCACCGTGACCGACCATACCGTCGAGATCCTTGTGTCCAACACGCCGAGGGGCAAGGGGAAGGCGCGCCCAGGCCGCGGCCTGGCCGGCATCGAGGAGCGAGTCGTGCACCTCGGCGGAACCCTGGAGATTCTGAGTGAGGACGCTCTTTGGACCGTGCATCTGGCCGTTCCCCGCGCCGAGAAGCTGTCATGATTCGAATCGGCATCTGCGACGATGATCGTGACTATGCCAGGTTGCTGGCAGACCTGGTGTCTCGCACGCCTGATCTCGACTTGGTCTGGGTGTGCCACGACGGTGCGGAGGTGCTCACGCCAGAGCGCTGGAGTGCCATCGATGTGTTGCTCCTGGATGTTCGGATGCCCGCTCCGAACGGGCTAACCGTCGCGCGCGAGTTGAAGCGAGAGGCGGCCGGTTTGCAGGTTCTCTTCCTCACCTGCTTCGAGGAAAGCTCGATCGTCCGGACTGCTATCGAACTTCGATTGGGTGGCATGCTGCCCAAGGCGAGTCCGTCGAAATCGATCCTGCACGCAATCCGAAGCGCTCATGACGGAGTGCAAGTGTTCGCACCCCGTGCGACTGCCCGATTGTTCGAAAGGGCAGAGCAACGCCGGGATGACAAACCGATTAGCCTGTCGGACCGAGATCGCCAGCTGCTGCGCCTGGTCGCGGCGGGGCACCCGAACGCCGTGATTGCCAGTGAGCTGTGCCTCGCGGAGTCGACCGTGAAAGGGCTCCTGGGCGGATTGTTCCGAACGTTCTCGGTCCGCTCCCGCGCGCAGCTCATTGCTCGCCTCCACGCCTGGGAAGTCAACCTGAACTGAACCCTGCGCCGACTGCTACTCACGAATTGCCTGAGCCGGGGCGCGGCGAGAGGCCGTAGCAGCAGGCACCGCGCTAGCCAGTAATCCGCACAAGGTGCCAACCGCCGCGCCGAAGGGGCCAGACCAATGTGGCAGAACGGGCTGCCAGCCTAACACCTCCGCTAAACCAAGCGTCGTCCCTTGGCCAATGATGGCGCCGAGCGCACCCCCTAGCAGTCCCAACGTTAGTCCGTCCAACAGAAAAATCCGAAACACCCTCCACCTCGATGTGCCCAAGGCCCGTCGAAGCGCGATCTCCGGTGTTCGAGCCAGGACCGAGAGATGCAATGAGACGCCACCAGCGAGGCAGGCAAGAACCAGGAGGACGCCTGCTAGGCCACGCACGAACTGAGCCAGGTCGTCGGCGACGCCCACCCTGAGATCCAGCAGGTCTGCGACGGTCTGAACTTGAACAGCGCCGGGATCCTCCGGAACGAGGGTCAGCGGAATGGCAGGGGCAATCACCTCGGGAAAACCCGGATCAGTCCGCGCGTATAGAGCAACCGAGGACCGCGAGGCCGAAAGAAGCTGTCGTGACACGAAGACGGTATTATCAAACCGAGCAGGAACACCGTCAGCAGCTGGAAACTCCACGACACCAATGACTGGGTGTCGGCTCCCGTCGATCCAGAGCGACACCCCAGGTGGAACCGGGCCATCACGAGGCACGTCCAGCAGTTCGGCAGCGCCGGCCGAAACCACGACGCCTGTCCCGTCGTCCAATAGCTCAAGCAGGTTGGGACTGATCCAAGCGCCCGCGAACCGAAAATAGTTCGCGGACACCGAGGCGACGGAAACCGCACCAGGCTCGGTGTCCGATGGTTGAAAACGAGTCACGCGGACATCAGCGGGGACCACTTCGGCCGTCCAGACGGCCTCTTGAACTCGCGGTAGCTTCGAGAGTCGATCCTGCAACTCGGCGAGGCGCCTATTATCCGAATGCCAGACGTCCGCGTTATGGACCACTTTCACGACCACTTGATCCAGCGCCGCCTCTGTAAATCTATCGCTTACTTGCGCGGCTGCGCTCTGGCTCAACCCCTCTGCAGCCACCATCCCGGCTATCCCTAGGGCAAAGGCCAACAACAGTAGGACCGTTCGGAAAGGCCGATATCGCCAAGCTGCAAGTGCGCTTGATCCGTCTTCTGCCAACCGCTGGCCAAAATTCTGTCGAACGAGTGATCGATGCAGATCCAGGCGCGCCGAAGGAATGGCTGGTCCTTGGCGCGCTGAATCGTCAGCCACTATTCTTCCGTCACGCAGAACTATGCAACGATCCGCCGCAGCTGCTATGACGGGATCATGCGTGACGATGATGACCGTTCGACCCCCAACGTGGAGCTCCCGCAGTAGCGCAATAACAGCACGCCCGTTGGCGCCGTCGAGATTGCCCGTCGGTTCGTCGGCGAGAACTACATCTGGAGCCATTACCAAAGCCCGGGCAATCGCGAGTCTCTGGCGCTCGCCACCAGACAGCAACCCTGCCCGCTGCATTTCCCGACCGCTCATGCCCACAGCATCGAGCGCCTCGATTGCCATGCGCGAGCGCTCAATGGGCGGCACGCCCAGGATCTGCAATCCCAACGCTGCATTTTCCAGCACTGTCAGGTCGCCGAGAACGTGGGAGTTCTGGAAGACGAATCCAAACCTAGTCCCACGAGCTAAGTCGCGCTCACGCTCGGTCCACGTGCTGACCAAACTGTCGGACAAAAAGTATTCACCGGTCGTCGCTGACTCGAGGAGTCCGATAATGTTTAGCAACGTGCTCTTGCCCGAGCCGGAGGGACCGGTTACGGCAATAAACTCTCCGAAACCAACGTCGAAGTCAATTCCATCTAGGACATTCTCAGTCGTATCAGAATAACGATGGGAAACACCACGCAAGTGGATCATTTTCTTCTCGGCCATCAGCTGATCTGAACGCTCGACCCAACAGGCAGTCCGTCGACGGCAGCCCAGCCATGTGCTCGGCGAAGAACCGCAACTGCGACGCGCTTCGGGGCATTATGACTGTCGTCTGGGACCAGCACGAATGCGCCGTCGCCATCGATCCGCACCGCGGTCACAGGGATAGCCGGACCTGCTGTCGGCGCTCCGGCGCCGAGGCGGACTAGCACCTCAGTGCCGCTCGGCAGGTCAATCGGGCTTGCCGTCTCTATTCGTGCGCGGTGACCCGGAAGCCTCTGGTCTGCGGCAGGCTCGAAGGGGCCAACGACAACCACGCGTCCGCGCGTTGCTCCTCCGCGCGGGTCGTGAATGACCACCTCGCTTCCCTCGAGAACGTTGCTGCGCTCGTTTGAAGGAATCACGGTTTCGACTGATGGTCCCGACGTCTCGAGGGTGACGAGTGGCACATCAGCTGTGAAGCGATCACCCAGTGTTAAACCCTGAGCGACCACTCCCCCAGCTGTCGCGACGAACTGACCGGTAGGAATTACGGGCCGAGTGCCTTGACTCTCGCTGCCCGATTCGGTCGGGATCTGCTCCAGCGGAAGCTGATAGCCAACATCACGAAATAGAGCCCTCGCCCGGGTAATAGTTATTACGCCCACCTGACCAGTATCCGGGACTGTATATCCAGCCTTCGTGAGGGCTCTTTGAAACGAGAGCACGTCTTGACCTTTATCTCCTTCTCGCAAGTCGCGATACAAGGCGAGGGGTGGCTCCAATGCAATATATGGACGCCCTGAAATCTCCGCGATGAGGTCACCCGGGGACAAGTGACTCCCAGCCGGAGGCGGCGCCTTGGTAACGACCGCAGGTGACGAGGTATCGACGAGCAAACCGGTTGTCTCCGGCCCCCGTATCACACCTGAGAACTCCGGCCGATCGTCCACAGTTCTAGTTTCGACCCGAGCCGTGACCACAACCGGTGAGGCAGCATCTCGAGCCTCCTGCCATTGCGGACGAGAGAATGCGCGGCCCAAGAGGAAGGATCCCGCCATCAGGACGACAACGACAAGAGCAAGAAGAATCAAGCGCCGGTTCATTGGTTCAGCCGGATGAACTCGTCCAGACGATTCTCCACGTCAACTATTCTCGACCGATTGACATTCAAGGCCGCTCGATTCTTGGCAATGAGCGGGGCTTGATAGCTTGCTTCAAGGTCCCCCATGATTTGGGTCACGTTCAGCCTAACGTTGCAGCGGGCCTCTGTGACTGCTGTCTGAATATCAGCGGACGATGCTTGAGCCGGTCCGACCGACATCGATTCGCGATCCGATCGTATTCCCCAATGGCTGGGATCGTTATCGGGTATTCTTCCTGCCTCACGAAGACAGTCATCGTAGGCGGCACGGAGCTCGCGATATGTCGCCGTCTTACTGGCTGCGTCGTGAGCCTGGAATATGATCTGGTTCGCCAAATCTTCGATGGCGGTCGGGTCGGCGCCAAGGAGTCGCTCCAATCGCTCGCTCGTCGGGCCAGCGCAATCCTGTTCCGCGGCGAGATATGCCGCACTTGGCTCAACGAGTTGTTCATCTCCCGGAAATCCGAAGCCGTATCGCTCAGCACGCCCAATGCTCCACAAACCCCAGATCCGCATTTCCACCTGGGAAACCGGTTCCGGAATCTCAACAACAAACCCCCGGGCTTCCATGCAATCGCGCGACAACAGCACCTGAGCGATCCGAATTTTACGCCAAACATCGTAGTCGAAAAGATAAGGCGTTATCGGCATAACGACCCGCACTCGCTCATGATCCAATATCGCTCGTGCGCTGACATCACGCGACATCTCATCCGCATCCATGGCTCCAACACATCCCCCACTGCTCAATACTGCCAGGGCTGTACTTACGATGACGGCACAGGTTCGCACGAATCGCCTAAACGCCATGCAAGCTATCGATTCGATCGCCCCAGTTCAGACCGATGGGAAGCCCATGACTGACGCAACCCAAGCAGTTGTAGTGAGCGCCACTGGAAAAGGTCCAACCACTGAAGTTGATGCCGTCCCAGTACCTCATCACCCTCGATGCCTTAACGCTCGACGCCTGGTTCTTTCGATTACCTAAGTCCGTGCTGTAGGTCGTATATACCGACCATCCGGGATTTCCTTCGTTGTAGTTGTTGTTCTGATATAGCGTCGTTGCTTGCGCTGGGCTCGGCGCAAGAACTAAGAGCGCACTGAACGCGACACCGCCCAAGACTGAGACCCGTTTCATCACTGTGCACTTTCCGGACGTGATCTGCTTCTTGTCAGAAGCTTCACGCAGATCGGTTGGGCGGGCAATCAGTTACCGCGAGTTCAATACCTAAGTATTGGCGTTCTCGATCGACCGATCGGCCAGTGCGAGGTCGAGCAGGGCGAGCACGTCGCGGTGCACGGCGACACGCTCGAACTCCGGCCCGAACTCCGCGCCCACCTCGGCGATGGAGCGCCCCATCACCCGGCGCAGATCGGCGGCGTCGAAGTTGGCCAGCCCCCGGGCGATCACGGTGCCGTCGGGGGCGATGATGTTCACCGGCTCGCCGGAGTTGAAGTCGCCGGTCACGTCGGTGATGCCGATCGGCAGCAGGGAGGCGTTGCGCTCGACCACGGCCCGCACGGCGCCCTCGTCGAGGTGCACCTGGCCAGCGGCGTACGAGGCATGCTGCAGCCACAGCTGGCGGGTCGGCCGGCGCTTGCCGGTCGCCGTGAAGCGCGTGCCCACGTCCTCTCCGGCGAGCGCCGCCGAGGCGTTGGCGGCCGAGGTCACCAGCACGGGAATGCCCGCGGACGTCGCGATCCCGGCGGCCTGGATCTTCGTGGTCATGCCGCCGGTGCCGACCCGGGAACCGGTCCGCGTGGTGTCGACCCCGCTCAGGTCGGCGTCGGAGCTGACGACGCTGATCCGCCGAGCATCCGGCTTGGAGGGGTGATCGGTGTACAGCGCGTCCACGTCACTGAACAGGAACAGCGCGTCGGCGTGGACCAGCTGAGCGACCAGTGCCGCCAACCGGTCGTTGTCCCCGAACCGGATCTCGTGGGTCGCGACGGTGTCGTTCTCGTTCACGATCGGGATCACGCCGAGCTGCAACAGCTTCTGGAACGTCTCATGCGCATTGCGATAGTGCTGCGGCCGAGTCACATCGTCGACGGTCAGCAGCACCTGGCCGACCGGCCAGCCATATTCGTGGAACCGCCGCGTGTAGTGCGCCACCAGCAGTCCCTGACCCACCGAGGCCGCGGCCTGCTGGGTGGGCAGGTCGTTCGGGCGCCGGTGCAGCCCGAGGGGTTCCAGGCCGGCGGCGATCGCGCCGGAGGACACCAGGACGATCTCCCGGCCCGCCGCGCGGGCCGCGGCGAGGGTGTCGACGAGCGCCTGGACGCGGTCGGGATCCAGCTTGCCGTCGGCGACCGAGGTCAGCGACGAGGAGCCGATCTTGACCACGATCCGCTTTGCGGTGCCGAACTGGGCGGCGGCGCGACCGTCAGTCATCGTCGTCTCCGGCCTCGCCGCGGTCGCGCCCGGGCGTCCGATCGGCGTACTGCCGGCGCATGCCCTGGGTCTCGATGCTCTCCTCCTCGGCCCGGGCCGCGTGATATTCGGCATCGCGGACGCGCCGCCTGGCCGCGGCGGGGCGCTCCTCCATCAGGCGGATGTCCTCCCCGCGGCGGGTGAGGATCTCGGCGCCGGTGTCGAGCTGCGGCGCGAAGTCGAACACCACGGCGTCCTCGCCGCCGATCGCGACGCCGTCGCCGGGCCGCGCGCCGAGCTCGAGGAGCTTGTCCTCGATGCCGAGCCGGTTGAGCCGGTCGGACAGATAGCCGACGGCCTCGGCATTGTTGAAGTCGGTCTGGCGGACCCAGCGCTCTGGTTTCGTGCCGCGGACGCGCCACATGTGGCCGCCCTCGCCATCGCCGATCTTCTTGATCGTGAACTCGTCGCCGCCGGCGACCGGCTTCGGCCGGATGACGATCCGGGGCGGCTCGGCGGCCGGCAGCGCGGCCCGGCGCTCGCGGACGAGCTCGGCCATCGCGAACGTCAGGGCCTTGAGCCCCTCCCCCGTCTTGGTGGAGATCGAGAACACCGGCCAGCCGCGCTGCTCCAGCTCGGCGCGGACCATCTCGGCGAGCTCGGCGCCATCGGGGACGTCGACCTTGTTGAGCGCGATGAGCCGGGGCCGGTCGGCCAGCCCGCCGTGGGCCGTGAGCTCGCCCTCGATGATGGCGAGATCGCTCACCGGGTCGCGCCCTGGCTCGAAGGTGGCGGTGTCGACGACATGGACGAGCGCCGCGCAGCGCTCGATGTGGCGCAGGAAGTCCAGGCCCAGGCCCTTGCCCTCCGAGGCCCCCTCGATCAGGCCCGGCACGTCCGCGACCGTGAACGTCGTGTCGCCGGCGACCACGACGCCGAGGTGGGGCGTGAGCGTGGTGAACGGATAGTCGGCGACCTTGGGCCGGGCGCGGGAGATCGCGGCGACCAGGGAGGATTTCCCGGCGCTCGGGAAGCCGACGAGTCCGACATCGGCGACGACCTTCAGCTCGAGGCTGATCCGGCGGGCCTCCCCCTCCTCGCCGAGGAGTGCGAAGCCGGGTGCCTTGCGCGCCGCGGTGGCCAGCGCGGCGTTGCCGAGCCCGCCCTTGCCGCCGGCGGCGATGACCACCTCGGAGGTGACGCCCGTCAGGTCGGCGATGGCCTCGCCGGTGTCGGCATCGGTGACGACGGTGCCGTCCGGCACGCTCAGGACGATGTCGTCACCCTTAGCGCCGTTCTGGTTGTCGCCGCGTCCGGGCTGGCCGTTGGTGGCCTTCCGCTGGGACTGCCGGTGATATTCGACGAGCGTGGTCAGGCCGGGGTCGACGCGCAGGATCACCGATCCGCCGTCGCCGCCGTTGCCACCGTTCGGTCCGCCCAGGGGCTTGAACTTCTCACGGTGCACCGACACGCACCCGTGGCCCCCGTTGCCGCCGGAGACCTCCAGGGTGACCTGGTCGACAAAGGAGGGAATAGCCATGACGCTCCAGTCTAATGGGAAAGCGAAAGGGCGACCCCCGCGCGGGAGCCGCCCTCAGCAGAAGCCTGCGTACGCCTCATTCGGCGGCCGCAACCTCCACAGCCTTGATGTTGACCACGCGGCGACCACGGCGGGTGCCGAACTCGACGTGGCCCTCGCGCAGCGCGAACAGCGTGTCGTCGCCACCGCGGCCGACACCGTCGCCCGGGTGGAAGTGGGTGCCGCGCTGACGCACGATGATCTCACCGGCATTGACCAGCTGGCCGCCGAAGCGCTTCACACCGAGCCGCTGCGCATTGGAATCGCGACCGTTCTTGGTGGAAGACGCGCCCTTCTTTGTTGCCATTGGTGCCCTCCTCAGGCCTCGATGCCGGTGACCTTCACCTGGGTGTAGCGCTGGCGATGGCCCTGGCGCTTCTTGTATCCGGTCTTGTTCTTGTACTTCTGGATCCGGATCTTCGGACCCTTGACCTCCGCCAGGACCTCAGCGGTGACCGTGGCCTTGCCGAGCGCGTCGGAGTCCGAGGTGACGGTTTCGCCGTCGACCAACAGCACCGGCTGCAGCTTGACATTCGAGCCGACCTCATCGGTGACCTTGTCGATCCGGACGACGTCGCCCACGGCAACCTTGTGCTGGCGGCCGCCACTACGCACGATCGCGTACACGCCTGACCTCATCTCTGTCTTCGTCGGTGAGCCACTCGGGTCGCAGGACAGCAATCGAACCGGCTCTGTCTATGGGATGTGCCCGGATCACGCGACGGCATGGCCTCAGGACACCGAGGACCAAATGTACGCGCGGTTCTGAGGATGGTCAAACCGGTGAACCATCAGCCCGCATGCCGTTGCCGCAGGCTCCGATAGACCCCGAGGACGACCTCTTTCTCGTCCTCGGTGAGGACCGGATCGGCGAGAATCGCGGCCTCGGCGCCGGTCCGCTCCGATGGGT
>JAUNRO010000103.1 GCA_030544185.1 Propionibacteriaceae bacterium
CAGTGTCTTGTGTTAAGACGTGTGCTAGTACGATCTCGATGTCAGTGTGATGGTGTTGGTGATGGAGTAGTATAGCACGGTGGTAGTGGACTAGGCGGACTCGCGTCCGCTGGAGCCCGGGGGGCCCGCCCCGACCCACCCGCATCCCTATCTCGACTGGGCGGACGACCGATGATCGCCGCACCGATGTTGCCGCTGTTCGTCGCCGGCCCGCTGCTGATCGGCGGCGTCCTCATCGCCCTGCACCGGCATCGCCGGCTGTCCCAGGCGATCCTGCTGCTCACGCTCGCCGCGACCCTCGCCGGCGCGGCCGCGCTCGTTGCGACCTTGAGCGACGGCGCCGTGCTCGCCCACCGCGTCGGCGGCTGGGACCCGCCGCTGGCGATCGTGTTCGCGGCCGACCTCATCGGGGCCCTGCTGATGACGGCGGCATCGCTGCTCACCCTGGTCACGTGCTGGTTCGGGATCACGGGAAGACAGGCCGACCGGGCCTACTTCGCCCCCATGGTCCTCATCCTCACCGGCGGGGTGAACGGGGCCCTGCTCACCGGGGATCTGTTCAACCTGTTTGTGTTCATCGAGGTCATGCTGCTGCCGTCCTATGCGCTGATCGTGATGGGCAACCGCGGCCGCGGACGGCTGATGCAGGTCACCTCGTCGCGGATCTATGTGACGGTCAACCTGCTCACCTCGACGATCCTGCTGGCCGGCGTCGGCTTGGTCTATGCGGTGACCGGCACCGTCACGCTGGCCGATCTCGCGGGGGCCGGCAACGACTCCGCGACGGTGGCGATCGTCGCCGGCGTCGTGCTGTTCGCGCTGTCGATCAAGGCCGCGGTCTTCCCGGTGCACGGCTGGCTGCCCCGCACCTATCCCTTCATGACCCCCACCGTCACGGCCCTGTTCTCCGGCCTGCACACCAAGGTCGCCATCGTCGCCCTCTATCGCCTGGGCTCGGTGCTCTTCGACGGCGCACCGCCGGCGCTGTGGGTGGCGGTCGTCGTGTGCTGCCTGACGATGGTGTTCGGCGTCCTCGGTGCGGTCGGCGAGACCGATGGCCGCGGGGTGCTGGCGTTCCACATGATCAGCCAGATCGGCTACATCCTGTTGGGCCTCGCCCTCTTCACTCCCCTCGGTCTGGCGGCCGGCATCTTCTATCTGCTCCACCACGTCTTCGTGAAGGCATCGCTGTTCCTCTGTGTCGGCGCCGTCGAGCTCGTGCACGGGCGGCGGCCGCTGGGCGAGGTGACGGGAATGCTGCGCCGCGAGCCCCTGCTGGCCGGGGCGTTCTTCGTCGCGGCGGCCTCACTGGCCGGGCTGCCGCCGTTCTCGGGTTTCGTGGCCAAGCTGACGCTCATCGTCGCGGCACTCGACGCGGGCCAGATCATCGCTGCCGTCGTCGCGATCGCGGTGAGCCTGTTCACGCTGTTGTCGATGCTGAAGATCTGGGGCGCGATGTTCCTCGGCGAACCGTCGCCGCTGCCCGCAAGCGTCGCCGACGAGGAGACCGTCCCGGCGGAACCGGCGGACGAGGGTGAGGAGCAGGGGGCAGTGACCCGCGGTGTACCCACCCTCACCCGGACACCCGACCACGCACCCGACCGCATCCCGCTGGGGCTGATCCTGCCGGGCGCGGCGCTCGCGCTCGTCACGCTCGCGCTGGGGCTCGGCGCGGAAGGGCTGTTCCTGCTCGCGGAGGCCGCTGCGTCGACGCTGCTGGATCCGGCCGTCTATGTGGAGGCGGTGCGGGCGTCATGACCAGTTGGTTGACTTGGCCGTTCCGGCTGCTGTTCTTCGTGCTGCGCTTCATCGTCGATCTGACCCAGTCGAATGTCGCCGTCGTGCGCGATGTCGCGGTCCGCCCGCAGCTGTCGGATCCGATGATCGTCGCGTTCAGCACCCGCTGCCGCACCGAGTTCGAGGTCGCGCTGCTCAGCATCACGATCAGCCTCACCCCCGGCACGCTCGTGCTCGCGACCCAGACCGGGCCGCTGGGACCGGTGCTGATGGTGCATGTGATGTACGCCGAGGACCCCGACTCCGCGGTCTCCGCTCTCGAGCGCGGGGAGACCGCATTGCTGGGCGCGCTGCGTCGGGAAGGAGCCCCCGCATGATCGGAGCCATCATCGCCGTGGCCATCCTCGGCGTCTCGGCCGTCGTCGCGGCGCACCGGATGTTCGTCGGCCCGGACGACGCCCAGCGGGCCATGGGCTCGGACCTGATGTTCTTCGCCTTCGTCGGGCTCATCGCTCTCGGCGGGCTCATCGTCGGCAGCGCCGTCGTGTTCGACCTGATCATCGTCGCCACGGTCGTCGGTTTCCTTGCGAGCATCTCCCTGGCCCGCGCGATCACGAACGGCAGGCGGTGAGCGCGATGACGGAGGTGGCGATGTGGCTGTCGATCCTCGGTCAGGTGCTGATGGTCGCCGGCGCCGGGCTGTTCGCAACGGCGGCGCTGGGACTGGTGCGGTTGCCAGACCTGTATACGCGGTCGTCGGCCGTCGCGACCGCCGCCGGGGCCGGGATCTCGCTGCTCATCACCGGGGTGTTCCTGCTGACTCCCGGCTGGGGGAATCTCATCAAGCTCGCCGCGGCCGTGCTCCTGCAGTTGATCACCTCGGCGGTGGGGAGCATGGCGATCGCGCGGGCGGGCTATCTCGTCGGATCGCCACTGTTCTCACCGCGGCGCCACAACGCCATGGCGGACGCGGCGGACGACAACGGCGAATAGCCGTGGTCAGCCCTGGTGCGACAGCGCATCGGCGGTCAGTGGTCCTCCGGGATCACGACGGCGGGCCCCGTGGTCTCGCGGAGGACGCTGCGGCTGACCGAGCCGAAGAGCCAGCCCAGCCATTCGCTCCGCCCGCGCGTACCCACCACCAACAGCTCCGCGTCCGCCCCGAGCGCGACCAGCGAGCGGGCGGTGAGCCCGGGAACGACGGTGATCTCGAGGGGCACATCGGCGTACTCCGCGTGCAGACCCGCGAGCGCGTGCTCGACCTGGTCCTCGCGGTGGGCGAGCTCGTCGGCGATCTCGTCCTCATCGGGATGCACAGGCGCCACCAGCTCCAGCGGGCGGACCGGGTCCTCCACCGTCGCGATCATCAGGGGCCGACCGCTCTCCCGGGCGGCTTCGAAGGCGAATCGAGCTGCGTTCATCGGCGGCGAGGCCAGGTCGAAGCCGAGGACCACGGGACCAGGACGGGACTTGTAATACAGCGGGATGACTGCAATCGGGCCCTCGGCCCGAGCGACGGTCGCATCGGCGACGCTGCCGAGGACCTTGCCGGTGAGCCCACCGAGGCGCCGGGTGCCAATCACGACGAGCGCCGCCTCGTGGCTGGCGCGGACGAGGGCAGTGACCGGATCGGCGGTGAGCACGAGGGTCTCGACGGTCAGTCCCGGATGGGTCGCGGCGAGTTCGTCGGACGCCCGGTCGAGGACCTCATCGACCTGCTGGCGGCGCTCGGTCGGGTCCGGCCAGTGCCAGGCGGCGTTGGTGGCCCGACGCTCCGAGGCGACGGTGCCATGGACGGCGATGAGCAGCAGCCGCTGCCCGCGCTCCTGGGCCCAGGTGGCAGCCCATTCCGCGGCGGACTGGGCGTGCTCGGAGCCGTCCAGGCCCACGACGACGGTATTCGTCAGATCCATCAAGTGTCCTCTGCTCGTCCGGGTGACGCGGGATCCCGGTCCCGTTGCCTCCAGCCAATCGTGCCTCGGACCCGCGCGCCAGCCAACGCGACGGAAAGTGGGGTCGATCCTCCGGCAGAATGGGTGCTGCAACCGATGGCCACACGGGCGGGCCGCGCGCAGCATGGAATGCACAGCTCCCGACAAAAGGATGCCCATGCTCATCGTTGACGATCTCGATGTCCAGGAGTTCGCCGAAGAAGCCGGTGATCGCTGGATCTCCCTGCAGCTGCCCACGCACCGTTCCGGTCCGGAATCCACCAGCGGGTCGATCATGTTGAAGAACCTGATCCGTGACGCCGCGGCGCAGGTGGACGACACCGATCAGGAGCGGCTGGAGGAGTCGGTCGGACCACTGGTGGACGACAGCCAGTTCTGGAGGTTCCAGGCCGAGGGGCTGGCGATCTTCGTCTCGCCCGAGGCGACGCGCGTCCACCGGGTGTCGATCCCACTGGCGCCGATCGCGCGGGCGGGAGATACGCCGCACCTGGTCCCGCTCGCACCCATCCTCGGCCGGGTCACCGACGCCTCGATCCTGCAGCTCAGCCTCGGCGCGGTCCGGCTGTTCCAGGTGCGCGGCGAGGTGATCGAGGAGGCCGAGCTCGGGCCGATCCCGGCCTCGGTTGACGAGTTGCAGGTCGACCGCGACCATCAGACCCAGCTGCAGTTCACGTCCCAGGGCGGCGGGGCCGTGAGCTTCCACGGCCATGGCGCGGACGGCTCGGTGGACCGCACGCGCCGCGATCGCTTCCTGCGGCACGTCGCCCGCGGGCTTGAGGAGCGCGAATCCCAGCGGCGCACGCACGGCCCGCTCTTCCTCGCCGCGACCCAGGACATGGCGGAGTTGTTCATCCGGCTCAGCGGCCGCTCCGACCTGTCCGACCGCCTGATCCCCGGCTCTGCCGACGGGGTCCGCCCGGCCGAGGTGCTGGAGCGGGCGCGGCCCGTGCTCGATGCCTATGGCGAGCGGCGGCTCGCGGACCACCGCGAGACGCTCGGCCAGCGCCGCTCCCAGGGGCGGGTGCTCGACGGGGACCCGGCGCAGGTGCTGGAGGCCGCGACCCACGGGCGCGTCGACACCCTTTATGTCGGCGAGGTCGACGAGGCGGACTTCGACACCGTCAACCAGGCGATCCTCGCGACCCTCGGCAACTCCGGCGAGGTCCTCCCTGCGCCGGACGACGACATCCGGGGCGTGGTGGCGACGCTGCGGTTCTGAGGAAGCAACGACGTTCCTCCGTAGAATCGTTGTATGACCGATCGACTCGACGACCTCGAACGCCGGGTCGCCGCACTGGAAGCCGGCAAGCAAGCCCGGGTGCCGCGCGGCGACGACCGCTTCTGGGCGCTCGATGAGTTGCGTCGCCAGAGCGAGGGAACGACCGGGGCGATCCTGTTCACGGGCTCGTGGCAACCCGGCTCCGGCATCTCGGGAGAGGACCCGGTGCCCGCCCAGGAGAGTGCGCGGCAGGGCATCGACTGGCAATTCGGCCGTTCGGTGGACGACCTCATGGACCACGCCTGGTCCGACACGGCCACTCCCTTGGCCGCCCTCGGCCACCCCGTGCGGCTCGAGCTGCTCAAGCGCGTGCTGTCCGGGACGACGGCCACGCGCGAACTCGCCGAGACCGAGGGCCTCGGCACGTCCGGCCAACTCCACCATCACCTGCGTGCGCTCGTCGCCGCGGGATGGCTGCGACAGCGCCAGCGCGGGGACTATGAGGTGCCCGGTCAGCGGGTGATCCCCCTCATGGCGATTCTGGTGGCGGCGCTCGGGTGAGAGCGCACGAGTGTGCACGCGCAGGACTGCGCACAATCCTCGGCCAGTGGCCCCGTCTCGCGATGTGGCTAGGGGAAACGCGGGCACGCCGCGGGTGACCGTGGATTATGCGCGTTTGCCAGTCGAGCCGAGTCGAGTTGACCCGGCGATGGGCGTTGATCGTTGATACGTTTTTACGTACTATCGAGTTATGCGACACCTCCCCTGGATCGCCCTGGCCCTCCTCACGATCGTGGCGCTCGCCCTCGGCACCCCCCGCCCGGCAGCGCTCTCCGACGACATCTCCGGCGACCCCGCCCTCGCTCAGCGCCTGCGGGACCTAGCGCCCACCCGCGGCCACCAGTCCGTCGCCGCGACGGTCATCACGCGGGACACCATCACCCATGCTGCGATCGGTGAGGCCGCCCCTGGCGCCGGTCAGCCGATCCAGCCCGGTGATCCGGTCGAACTCGGCTCGATCACCAAGACCTTCAACGGCTTCCTGCTCGCCGATGCCGTGGCGCGCGGCGAGGTCACACTCGATGACCCGGTCGGCGAGCATCTGCGCGCGCTCGAGGGCACGCCCCTCGGGTCGGTCACCCTCGAGGAGCTGGCGACGCACACCGGCGGCGTGCCCCCACTGCCGCCCAGCATCCTCCTCCGCGGTCTGTCCACGACCTTGTCCGGCGGGAATCCCTATGCCACCGCCACCAAGGAGGGTGTCCTGACCGAGGCGGGCCAGCTCGACCCCATGGGCACCCGCGGTTCGGAGGCATACTCCAATCTCGGCGCCACCCTCCTCGGCTGGGCACTCGCCGACGCCGCGGGTGCGCCCGACTGGGCCACCCACGTCGACGAGCAGCTGCTCGGACCGCTCGGCGTGGACGCCACCTTCTCCGCCAACGACGACGAGATCCCCAGCGGCACCGTGCCCGGCTTCACCACCAACGGTTTCGCCGCCACGCACTGGACCAGTCCGGCCTTCCGGCCGGCGGGTTCGTCGACCTACACCAGCCCGGCGGCGGTTGCGGAGTACGCCCAGGCGATCCTGACCGATCGCGTGCCCGGCGCCGACGCGATGGAGCCGCGCGTCGACGGGACCGGCGGCACGAAGGTCGGCCTCGGCTGGTTCATCAGCCAGCGCGACGGCGAGCCGGTGATCACCTGGCACAACGGCGGGACGGACGGCTATCGGACGTTGCTGGCGATCGACCGGGAGGCCGGGCAGGCGGTGTTCGTGGTGGGCAATACCGATCGGGAGGTCGACTCGATCGGGTTGGCGCTCATCACCGATCAGGTCGAGGTGGACCGGCCGGGTCCGGGTTGGCAGATGTTCATCCTCCCGGTCGTGGCGCTGGCCCTCATCGCTTTCGCCGTCTTCTCGTCGCTGCGCGCCAAGAGCCGGGCCGAGGTGATCGGTGGCGCCGGCGGAGCGGTGTTCGGGCTCATGCTGGCGCGGGCGCTCGGCCCATGGGCACTCCTCGGCGGCTGGGTCTGGGCGGCGCTCGCCCTCGCAACGGCCGTCGCGATCGGGCTCGGCATCCGCCGGTGGCCGCGGGTCCCCTGGCACCCGAAGCGCTGGCGCGTGCTCCACTGGCTCAACACCGGCCTGGGCGTTGTCCTGGCGCTGGCCGCTCTGCTGCTGCTCCGGAGGTGATCGGTCAGCGCAGTGGCCGCGGCTTGAACATCTGCGCGATCCGCACCTGCTCGTCCACGAGCGCGCCGACGCGGGCGCGCAGCGCGCGATAGGCCTCGACGTCCAGTGGGTCGACCGGGGTCGGCTCGTCGGAGTCCATCGCGTGCGGGTCGAGCAGCAGCAGCGACTCTTCGAGGCCGGTCGCCCGGCCGAGCCCGATCGCGCCGAGCGCCGCGGCCCCCAGGGCCGAGCCACCGGGACCGGAGAGCACGTGGAGCGGGATCTCCAGCATCGAGGCGAGCACATTGGCCCAGATCTGGCTGCGGAAGACGCCGCCGGTGGCGCGGATGCTCCGCAGCTGCCCGAACTCGTTGAGCGAGTCGGCGATCGCCGACATCATCAGCGCGACGCCTTCGATGGACGCGCGGGCCAGGTGGGGCCGGCCGTGGAAGCGCCGCAACCCCAGCAACGAGCCGTGCAGCGTCGGATCCCACAACGGTGCCCGTTCGGCGAGCAGCATCGGGACCATCACCAGGCCCTCCGCACCCACCGGGACCCGCTCCGCGAGCTTCGCGAGCTCCGCGTCGTCGGTGAACCCGACCAGATCGAGAACCCAGCGGCCGATGATGCCGCCGTTGCTGATCGCCCCGCCGACCACCCAGGCATCCTCGGTCAGGGCATAACAGAACAGCCGGCCCTCGGCGTCGACATCCGGCTCCTCCACGACGGTGCGCAGGGCCCCGGAGGTCCCCAGGGACAGGCCCGCGACACCCGGGCTCAGCGCCCCGGTGCCGAGGTTGCCGAGCGGCCCGTCACCGGCGCCCGCGATCACGGGCAGCCCCGCTGGCAGACCGATCGCCCGCGCCGGGACCGGTCCCAGCGGCAGCACGGCCGTGGTGGGAATGATGCGCGGGAGTTGCTCGATGGATACGCCGGCGAGGTCGAGGCTCGACGTCCGCCAGGTCCGCGTGGTCAGGTCGAGCAGACCGGTGCCCGAGGCACAGGACAGGTCGATGACGATCTCACCGGTGAGGTTCCACAGCAGCCAGCCCTTGAGGTCGAGCCACCACCGCACCTGATGACACAGCTCCGGCTCGTGCTCGGCGAACCACATCAGCTTGACCAGTGGTGACATCGGGTGCACCGGGGTGCCGGAGCGCCGGTGCAGGTCCTTGGCCTCGCCGGTGCCCATCAGGTCGTGGGCCTGTTCCACCGCCCGGGAATCCGCCCACGTGATCAGCTCGGTCAGGGGCCGCTCATCGGCATCGAGCCCGACGAGCCCGTGCATCGCGGTCGAGCAGGCGAGGGCGGCGACGTTCTCGCGGCCGACCTCGGCGACGACCCGGCGCATCGCACCCTGGGCCGCGCCCATGATCGTCTCCGGATCCTGGATCTGGCGGTCGGGCAGGGGCTGCTGCAGCGGATACTCGTGGGCGGCGAGCGCCACCGCCCCACCGGGCCCACCGATCCGGAAGGCCGTCGCCTTGGCGGCGGTCGTGCCGATGTCGACGCCGACGATGATGTCACCGTCCGGGCGCACCAGCGCGGGTGATTTCCCTGTCACCATCAGGCCACCGCCAGTTCGGCCGTGAGCTCGTCGACCAACGCCACCACGCCTTCATCCGCGCCGACCGCCTGGTCGAGCAGCTGCAGGACCCGGCGTACGCCCTCGACGCCCGCCATCTGCGCCACCGTGACGAACCGCTCCCCGGCCGCATCGGTGACCGGCGCACCCGCCCCGCGCAGATGGCGGATCCACGCAGCCACCACCCGCGCGGCGCCGCGACCGGACCGTCCGGCCGCGCGCTCGGCCTGGAGCGTGGGCAGGATCCGGACCGGGATCTTCTGCGAACCGTCGGCCGCGATCTGGGCCAGCAGGTGGCGGATGTTCGGGTTGGCGAAGCGCGCGACCAGCGCCGCCCGATAGGCCTGAAGATGTTCGGCCGGCAGGGCAAGGTGGCGGACCGCCTCGTCCCACCACTCCTCCACCCACTGGCGGACGACCGGGTCGCCGATCGCATCCGAGACGGCTTCGTGGCCACGCGCGGACGCGGCGTATGCCATCAGCGAGTGCGACCCGTTCAGCAGCCACAGCTTGCGCTGCTCGAACGGCTCGACGTCGTCGACGAACGTCACCCCCTGCCAGTCGGGGCGGCCGGCCGGGAAGCCACCGGCGACGACCCACTCGACGAACGGCTCGGTGACCACGGGTGCCTCGTCCACACGCCCGATCAGCTCGGTGACCGCGGCGAGTTCGTCATCGGTGGCCCGCGGGGTGATCCGGTCGACCATCGACGTCACCCAGGAGTGCGGCTGGACCGCCGCCACCGCCTCCGGGCCCAGCGCCTCGGCCAGGTCGCCGACGACCCGCTGAACGACGCGGCCGTTGTCGGGAAGGTTGTCGCAGGAGAACACCGCGACCGGCCCGCCGCCCGCCTCGGCGCGCGCGAGGATTCCGGCCAGCAGCCGGCCCG
>JAUNRO010000104.1:0-3177 GCA_030544185.1 Propionibacteriaceae bacterium
GATGGCGCCCAGCCCCGGGGCGCTGGAACTCGCCGATGCCCTCGCGAGTTTCGCAGCCGAGCGGCGCGATGCGCTGGTGGCGGCGGGGGAGCAGGTGCTCAAGCCGTCGCAGCTGCGCCGCACCGGCGGCCGCCGGCGCTCGTCGTGAGCGCATTCCCGGGCGTACGCCCCAGGCGCCTGCGCGCCCTGCCTGCGCTGCGGGACATGGTTGCCGAGACCTCGGTCGAGCCGCGCCGGCTGATCCTGCCGGTGTTCGTCGGTGAGGGGCTGACCGAGCCGCGGCCGATCAGCAGCATGCCCGGCGTCGTCCAGCACACGATGGACTCGCTGAAGCGGACCGCCGCCGAGGCGGCGGAGGCCGGCCTGGCCGGGGTCATGGTGTTCGGCCTGCCCGAGCACAAGGACGCGGTGGGCTCCCAGGCCCTCGCGGCCGACGGCATTCTCACCACCGCGCTACGCGAGGTCCGCGCCGAGGTCGGCGATGCGTGCCTGGTCATGTCGGACGTCTGCCTCGATGAGTTCACCGACCACGGCCACTGCGGCGTCCTCACCGCGGATGGCCTCGTCGACAACGACACCACCCTGGCGATCTATGCCGAGATGGCGGTCCTGCACGCCGAGGCCGGCGCCCACGTCGTCGGGCCGAGCGGGATGATGGACGGCCAGGTCGGCGCGATCCGCGCGGCGCTGGATAGTTCCGGGCACACCGAGACGGTGATCCTGGCATACGCCGCGAAGTATGCCTCGGCGTTCTATGGCCCCTTCCGCGAGGCGGTGAACTCGTCGTTGACGGGCGACCGGCGGACCTATCAGCAGGACCCCCGCAGCCTCCGCGAGGCGTTGCGCGAGATCGAGCTCGATGTGGCCGAGGGCGCCGACATCATCATGGTGAAGCCCGCCTTGGCGTACCTCGATGTCATCGCCGCCGCCCGCGCCGCGGTCGATCTGCCGATCGCGGCCTACAACATCTCGGGGGAGTACGCGATGGTGGAGGCCGCGGCGGCCAATGGCTGGCTCGACCGGGAGCGGGCGATCGACGAGACGCTGACCTCGATCCGGCGCGCCGGTGCGGATGTCGTGCTGAGCTATTGGGCTCTGGAGTATGCCCAGGGGTTGTGACAGAAGTCACGATCCGATTTCGGCGGAGCCTTCCACCGGCGGCTAGGTAAGGCTATCCTTATCTCATGATCGTGTGTCACTGCGAAGTGGTGAGTGACCGCAAGATCCGCAAGGCGATCGGCAATGGTGCCGCCTGTGCGGAAGCGGTCGGACTCGCCACCGGCGCCGGAACCCAGTGCGGCGGCTGCGGCCCTTCCCTCGCGGCATTGCTGAGTCAGTACGCTGGGGTCGCTCCGTCCGACCGAGAGGAAACCCATGAAGCCCCGCAGTGCTCGTGTTGTCGAGCTGCTTAACGCCGCGCTCACCTTTGAGCTGACCGTCATCAACTCCTATTTTCTGACGGCCCGCGTGCTCGACAACTGGGGGCTCCCGAAACTGGGCAAGGTCTTCTATGACCTGTCGATCGGAGAAATGAAGGACGCGGACGAGCTGGTCAAGCGCATCCTGTTCTTCGAGGGCCACCCCAATCTGCAGAAGCTCAATCCGTTGGCGGTCGGTGAGGATCCCAAGGAAATGCTGGAGATCTCCCGCGATTCCGAATATGCGGCCTCGCAGCAGTTCAACGATGCGGCCTCCGAGTGCCGTGAGCTCGGCGATCACGCCACGGCGGAACTGTTCGAGCGCATGGCGCTCGACGAGGAAGAGCACGCCGACTGGTTCGAGGCCCAGCTCGATGCGATCAACCTGGTGGGGCTGGAGAACTATCTCGCCCAGCAGGTCGATGCGGGGCAGGCGCCGGCCTGAGGGAGTCTCCCGGGGCGGGTGGACCAGGTCAGGCCCAGCAGGGCACCCCGACCTCGACGTCGTCCCACTCCTCATCACCGGTGAGCCACTCCAGGGCGCGATAACGCTGGCGGACGATCTCGTGATCCAACTCGGCCGGGGGCACGCCGCCCTCGGCCCGAGCGGTGGTCACGGTGTGGTGGAGCGCCCGGGCGCTCTCCCAGGCGTCGCAGATCTCGGCGGGTGACAGCAGCTGGAGCATCGTGAGCAGCTCCCGCTCCTCGACGCCCACCGACGAGTTCCACACCTGGCCCTGGTCGGCGAAGTCGCGCGGGAAGGTCGCCCGCACCCGGCCGCACATCGCGAGCAGTTGCGCTGCGGCCTCATAGCCCCACTTGAGTTCACCGGCGAGGACGGGATCGCGGTCGTGGAACAGCGCGAGTTCGGTCGGGGTGCGCTCGGCAAGGGACCTGGGGAAGATCCGCGCCATGTATTCCCAGTCCAGCGGCTCATCGTCCAGCACCGACAACGCGAAGTCCGCGGTCACCACCAGCGCCACGGCCCGCTTCGCGATCTGATCGGGGCGGCGCAACGTGATCTCTTCGGTGCTGCGCACCGGGATCGCGCCCGCCGGGACGGCGACGCCCTGGGCAGCCAAGTCCCGGCGTACGCGCTCGGCCCGCTTCACCGACTGCGGATGCACCGGCACCGCCCCGCAATTGCGGACGGCCCACAGGGCGCGACCGTGCCCGTCGATCAGCGTGGCGTCGTCGAGCACGAGCAACGCCTGCGCACGCGTCGCCCAGTCGGCGATGGCGACGAGGTCAGCATCGGCGAGATCGATCGAATAGTGCCAGTGGACGTGGCGGAAATGATCGAGGACGCCGGTGAGGTTGGGCGAGTTCGAGCCTTCCTCCGCGAGCCTGCCCCGCACCAGGGACAGATGATGTCCCAGATCGTCGTTGCGCAACCCGGCCGGACCCAGCAGCCGTCGGGACGTCGCCCCCGGCAGCGGGATCTCGCTCAGCAGGGTCGAATAGCCGTCCACCACCATGGACAAACCCTAAGCTGTCACCGCGGGCCCGGCCCACAGTGCTCGCCCGGCAGCCGGAACCGGAGTCGGGACGCGCGCGGCGGGACGAAAGCGGGAGCTGTCGGCCGGAGCAACTAGACTCGCCCGCGTGCACACACCAAGATCCGCGGAGTTGTTCGAGCGCGCCCAGCGCGTCATCCCGGGTGGCGTGAATTCCCCGGTGCGGGCCTTCCGGGCCGTGGGCGGAACGCCCCGGTTCATCGCCCGGGCGTCGGGGCCGCACCTCTATGACGCGGACGGCA
>JAUNRO010000104.1:3187-6626 GCA_030544185.1 Propionibacteriaceae bacterium
CTGCTGGGCCACGCCCACCCCGAGGTGCTGGCGGCCGTCGGCCGCGCCGCGGCCCACGGGACCTCCTTCGGCGCACCGACCGAGCTCGAGGTCGAGCTGGCTGCCGAGATCATCGACCGCACCCCGGTCGAACAGGTCCGTCTGGTCAACTCGGGGACCGAGGCGACCATGTCGGTGTTGCGCCTGGCCCGCGGCATCACCGGCCGGGACAAGATCCTGAAGTTCGCCGGCTGCTATCACGGTCACGTCGACTCGCTGCTGGTCGCGGCCGGGTCGGGTGCCGCGACGCTCGCGATCCCGGGCTCGCCCGGGGTGACTGCAGCGACGACGGCGGACACGATCGTGTGCGAATACAACGACCGGGCGGGCGTCTCCGCGGCCTTTGCCGAGCACGGTGACCGGATCGCCTGCGTGATCACCGAGGCCGCCGCCGGCAACATGGGGGTCATCCCGCCCGCCGTGGGCGAGGACGGGGCGAACTTCAACGCGTTCCTGTCCCGCATCTGTCGCGAACACGGCGCCCTGTTCGTCTCCGACGAGGTGATGACCGGCTTCCGCGTGTCGCGCGCGGGCCAGTTCGGCCTCGACGGGGTCACCCCCGATCTGATGACGTTCGGCAAGGTCATGGGCGGCGGCTTCCCCGCGGCCGCGTTCGGCGGCTCGGCGGAGCTGATGGCTCACCTCGCGCCCGCCGGTGAGGTCTATCAGGCCGGCACGTTGTCCGGGAACCCGGTGGCCACGATCGCCGGCCTGACGACGCTGCGCCTGGCGACCGATGAGGTGTACGCCCGGGTCGATGCCGCTGCCGAGCGCCTGCGGGCCGAGGTCGCCACGGCCCTCGGCGCCGCCGGGGTGCCGCACGTGATCCAGCACTCCGGCAACCTCTTCTCGGTGTTCTTCACCGGTGAGGACGTCACGGCGGTCCCGGACTATGCGACCGCGAAGACCCAGCACGTCGAGCGCTTCGCCGCGTTCTTCCACTCCATGCTCGACCAGGGGGTCTATCTCCCGCCGAGCGCCTTCGAGGGCTGGTTCCTGTCCGGAACCCATGACGACGCCGCCCTCACCCGTATTGTTGACGCGCTGCCTGCCGCCTCCCGGGCCGCCGCCGAAGCCATCAGCTGACCGCACGACCGCCCAGGAGCTCACTACATGTCGAAGGCCATCGTCCACCTGTTGCGCCACGGACACGTCCACAATCCCGATGGCGTGCTCTATGAGCGCCTGCCGGACTTTCATCTGTCGGAGATCGGTCAGCAGATGGCCAAGCGGCTGGCGGAATATACGGCGGATCTCGACCTGGTGCACCTGCGCTGCTCCCCGCTGGAGCGGGCGCAGGAGACGATCGCGCCCATCGCCGAGCGGCACGGGCTGGAGGTTGTCACCGATGAGCGCGTCGTCGAGGCCGGCAACAACCTGCGCGGCCGGGTCTTCACGGGCAAGCTCACCCAACTCGCCCACCCGCTGGTGCTCGCGAAGCTCTGGAACCCGATGCGTCCCAGCTGGGGCGAGGCCTATCGCCAGATTGCGGACAGGATGCGGGCCGCCATCGCCGACGCCGCCGCGGCCGCCGAGGGCCAGGAAGCGCTGATCGTGTCCCACCAGCTGCCGATCTGGATGGCCCGCCGAGACGCCGAGGGCCGCCCGCTGGTCCACGATCCGCGCAAGCGCCAGTGCACGCTGGCCTCGCTCACCTCGTTCACGCTGATCGACGGCCGGGTCGCCAAGGTGGAATATGCCGAGCCCGCGATCGACCTGGTTCCCGCCAAGAACCGGCTCGGTCAGAAGAAGTTCGTCGCCGGAGCCTGATCGAGTTGCCCCACCGCCCCCACCCTCGCCTCAGCCGCCGCTCGGCCCTCGCCCTCGGAGCCGCCGCAGCGGTCCTCACCGTCTCTGCGTGCACGAGCGGTTCCGGTGGAGAGGCGGGGTTCGTCGCCGGCACGACGGGGCTGACCAGGGTGCCCGTCGCCGAGCGGGTGGCCGCACCGGTCGCCACCGGCCCCGGGCTCGACGGCGGCGAGGTCACCACCGGCCATCCGGGCAAGGTTGTGGTTATCAACGTCTGGGGCTCGTGGTGCGAGCCCTGCCGGGCCGAGGCGCCCGATCTCGAGGCTGCCTGGCAGGAAACCCAGGACGTCGCGCAGTTCGTGGGCATCGACACCCGCGACCCCGATCCCGCACCGGCGGAGGCGTTCGTCCGCACCTTCGGGATCACCTATCCGTCGATCTATGACCCCCAGGGCCGCAGGCTGCTGGAGTTCTCGGGCTCGCTGCCGCCCTCGGGCATCCCGAGCACGCTCGTCGTTGATCCCGAGGGCCGCATCGCTGCCCGGGTGATCGGCGAGGTCGACCGGACGACGCTGGTCGGGCTGGTCCGCGACACGGCCGAGGGGCGCTGATCCCCATGATCCTGCTCGACATCGGCGCGTGGGCCCAGGGCGCGGTCGGCGGATCGTTGCCGCTGGCGCTGCCGGTAGCCATGCTCGCCGGGCTGGTGTCGTTCTTCTCCCCGTGTGTGGTGCCGCTGTTGCCGGGCTATCTGTCCTATGCGACCGGCCTGAGCGCCACGGACGTGATGGAGGGGAAGGCCCCGCGGGCGAGGATGCTCGCCGGGTCGTCGCTGTTCGTGCTCGGCTTCGCCTTCGTCTTCGTCGCCTCGGGGGTGGCGGCCGGGACCATCGGACGCGCCCTGTTCGACTATGCCCGGCCGCTCACGTTCGCTCTCGGCATCCTCACGATCCTGCTGGGTCTGATCTTCGCCGGCATCGTGCCGCTCGGGCAGCGCGACCTCCGGTTCCACCGGGTGCCGAAGGTCGGGGTCGCCGCCGCCCCCTTGCTCGGCCTGCTGTTCGGCCTCGGCTGGACGCCGTGCATCGGCCCGACCCTGGCGGTGGTGATGAGCCTCGCCATGACCGAGGGCTCCGCGGTCCGGGGCGGGGTGCTCGCGTTCGCATATGCCCTTGGGCTCGGCATCCCGTTCGTCGCGGCCGGGGTCGCGTTCACCCGGATGAACCGCGTGGTGCGGTTCGTCCGCCGGCACCAGCTCGTGATGATGCGCATCGGCGGTGGGTTGCTGGTGGCGGTCGGCATCCTGTTGGTGACCGGGGGCTGGGAGCTGTTGATGGCCGAGGTCCGGCAGTGGACCAATTCCTTTGTAGTGGTGCTGTGATGACCCAGGACACCGAGGTCCCGAGGACCGATGCGCCGAAGGCGCCCAAGCGCGGGGACGCGTCGGCGCTGTCCCCGAAGGAGCTCCTCGGCTTCGTCTGGACCCAGCTCACCTCGATGAAGACCGCGCTCACCCTGCTGTTCGTGGCCGCGCTCGCCGCGATCCCCGGCGGCCTCATCCCCCAGCGGACGGTCTCGCCGGTGCAGGTGAGCGAGTTCATCACCAACAACCCCACGCTCGGCCCGATCTATGACGCGATCGGGCTGTTCG
>JAUNRO010000104.1:6636-9499 GCA_030544185.1 Propionibacteriaceae bacterium
TCCCCAACTCCTACATCGCATCGATGGTCGATCCGGCGATCTATCTGCTGCTGCTCCTCTCGCTGCTGGGCTGCATCATTCCCCGCATCGGGGTGTACGCCAGGGCCGTCCGGGCCCGGCCCGTGCAGACCCCACGCAACCTGGCGCGCCTCCCGGCGTACGCGAAAATTCCTGCCCGCGACGATGCGATCGATGCCGCCGAGACTCACTTGCGGAAGCGTCACTTCCGCGTACGCCGGATCGAGGAGGACGGTGGCGCCAGCCTGTCGGCGGAGCGGGGCTATCTCCGCGAGGCGGGGAACCTGGTATTTCACGTGTCGCTGGTCGTGCTGCTCGTCGGCGTGGCGATCGGCGTGCTGTTCGGCTATCGCGGGACCGCGATCGTGCCGGTCGGCGGTGGGTTCGCGAACACGCTGACGCAATATGACGAGATCACCTCCGGTGCGGAGTTCACCGACATCGACCTGGACCCGTTCAGCGTGGTGATCGACGACTTCACCGCCCGCTTCGAGACCGGCGAGATCGCCACCGGCCAGCCGCGTGAGTTCACCGCGACCGTGCGCGTCACCGAGCGCCCGGGTGGCCCCGAGCGCACCGAGGTGATCGAGGTCAACCACCCGCTGGAGATCAACGGGGCGCAGGTGCACCTGCTCGGTCATGGGTATGCGCCGCGGGTCACTGTTCACGACGGCAACGGCGATGTCGCCTTCTCCGGGCCCGTCGTCTTCCTGCCGCAGGACGGCAACTTCACCTCCAATGGCGTGATCAAGGTTCCTGACGCCCGGCCGGATCGGCTCGCGTTCGAGGGAGTCTTCGTGCCGACCGCGCCGGTCGACAACGCGATGCCGCGGTCGCTGTTCCCGGATTCCTATAACCCGGAACTGTTCCTCAACGCGTTCCACGGGGCACCGCGGGAGGCGACGGGGGTGCCCGAGAACGTCTATTCGCTCAACAAGACCGGGCTCACTCAATATGAGCACGAGGGCGATCTGCTGCGGTTCCGGCTGAAGACCGGCGAGCGTTTCGATCTGCCCGACGGTCGCGGCACGATCACTTTCGACGGCTATCAGCGGTGGGTCCGGTTGCAGGTGAGCTATACGCCGGGGCTGCCGCTCGCGCTCGGGGCGGTGCTCGTCGGGGTGGCCGGTCTGTGTCTCTCGCTGTTCATCCGCCCGCGGCGGCTGTGGGTGCGGACCCGCGGCGATGGGACCGCCGAGGTCGCCGGGCTCGATCGCGCCGAGGCCCGGACGGGGCTGGGGGAGGCCGTCGGACAGCTCGGTGAGGCGGTATTGCGCGAGGACCCCGGTCCGGTTTCACGTGGTTAGCAGTTTCAGCGACCCCGGGGTGTCGGGCCGGAGGTTGGGGTGCGCGATGGCCGGTCAGGGTCAAGGGAGTGGCTGGAGCGGGCGGCGAAATTTCGTGCAAGCTGGCAGGATGGGCCCGGCAGGAGGCAATCAATGGACGCAGTTGGCCAGTATTCGATGCTCGCGATGGTGACCGCCGCGGTGGTCTATCTGTTCGCGGTGTTCGCGCACGCAGCGGAGTGGGCCGCCGCCCGCAATGCCGGTGAGGTAGTCGCGAAGAACAAGCCCAAGGTGCGGGTCCTCGTGAGCGGTGTGGCCGAGGAAGAGGTCGCGGCGCCCCACGACGACGTCGAGGTGGGGCCGGCCGAGCCCGAGGTGGCGAAACTTCGGACCGATCGCTTCGGCCGGATCGGCATTGCGTTGACGTTCGTGGCGTTTGCATCGCACCTTCTCGCGGTCGTGCTCCGCGGTGTCGCAGCCGACCGGCTGCCGTGGGGGAACATGTATGAGTTCGTCTCCTCCTCCCTCGTCGTCGCTGTCGCCGCCTATCTCGTGCTTGCCACCCGGTTCCACATGCGCTGGCTCGGGCTGCCGATGACGATGCTGTCCACAACCGGTCTCGGACTGGCCGTGACGGTGTTCTATGTCGACGTCGCCCCGCTGGTGCCGTCGCTGCACTCCGCCTGGTTTGCGTTCCACATCCTCGCCGCGGCCGTCGCCGGCGCGGCCTTCACCCTCGCCGGGATCAGCGCCATTCTCTATCTCGTGCGGCGCCGGGCCGAGAGCACCGGTGTGGTCCGGGGCTATCTGGCCAAGATGCCGTCGTCGGACAAGCTCGACCGCTTCACCTATGTGATGTCCGCGTTCGCGTTCCCGCTGTTCACGTTCACCATCGCCGCGGGTGCGATCTGGGCGCAGTATGCCTGGGGTCGCTATTGGGGCTGGGACCCCAAGGAAACCTGGTCGCTCGTCACCTGGGCGATCTTCGCCGCCTATCTCCATGCCCGCTCCACCGCAGGCTGGAAGGGCAAGCCTGCCGCGATCATCGCCATCGTCGGCGCGGTGTCGTTCTGGTGGAACTTCATCGGCATCAACCTGCTTGTGAGCGGGCTGCACTCCTACGCGAAGTAAACCGGGGCCGTGCCCGCGGGAAGGTGCCTCGGGGGTCCTGCGCGCGCCGGAAGTCGGCGACTTCCCGACCGAGACCGAGCGCGGTCGACGTCGTGGAGGGGGTGCTCGGCGGGGGTTCACGCTGAAGTGCGCTCACTTCCTTCCGCCCCGTGCGGTCACCTCGCCGTCGTCTGCGCTCGCCGTGGTGTCGTCTGCGCTTGCCGAACTTCGTGTGTGACTTCTGCACCACTGACTGTGCGGGCGTATGAGTTTGACCCGCTGGGCGGGTGAAACTCACAGGGCTCGTCGTGGTGGGTCAAGGTGATGTCCGGTGGTGCGTCCTGGGGTCTTGCGCGGGGCCGGGGGCCCGGGAGTGCGGGCGCTCGAATGAGTCCCGTCCGCGGCTACCTCACCCAGCGTGGGTTCGTCCACTCCGCGTGCGTTAGCCC
>JAUNRO010000105.1 GCA_030544185.1 Propionibacteriaceae bacterium
TCATCCGCGGGGCTCCCGGATCAGCTTCGCGGCCTTGACGGGATCGACCTGACCTTCGCCGAACGCCGGGCACAGCTGGGCGAGTGGGCAGACCCCGCACGCGGGGTTGCGGGCATGACAGCGGCGGCGGCCGAACCAGATGAGGTTGTGGCTGAGCTGTGTCCAGTCCTTGCGCGGAAAGAGCCGGGCGATCTCGGTCTCGATCTGGTCGGGATCGGTGCGGGTGGTCCACCCGAATCGGGTCACCAGCCGTTTGAAGTGGGTGTCGACGGTGAGGCCGGGGACGCCGAACGCGTTGCCGAGAACGACATTGGCCGTCTTGCGCCCGACCCCGGGCAGCGTGACGAGATCCTTCAGCCGGCCCGGGACCCGGCCACCGAAGCGATCGGTGAGCTCCTGGCTGAGGCGGATGATCGAATCCGTCTTGGCCCGGAAGAACCCGGTGGACCGGATGATCTCCTCGACCTCGGCCCGATCGGCGCCGGCCAGGGCGACCGCGTCGGGATAACGGGCGAACAGGACGGGGGTCACGAGGTTGACCCGCTTGTCGGTGGACTGGGCGGACAGGACCGTGGCGATCAGCAGTTGATAGGGATCGGCGAAGTCCAGCTCGCAGTGGGCCTCGGGATAGGTCGCGGCCATGATCCGGTTCATCTTCCGCGCCCGGCGGACCAGGGCGGTCGCCGGCCGGCCATCACCCTCGGGGACGGCTGGCTGGGCGGCGGGGCCGGCGGTGCTCATGGAGGCGATCCTATGCGCGGGGTGCGACAGTGCGCGATCTCGCACAATGGTCCATCCCGCCCGGGATTTCGGACCGATTTTCTGCTGCGCCATGGTCGGGCGGCCCTCGGCGGTTCCCCTAAGGCGGTTCGGGCCGCTAGCCTGTCGCCATCCGCTGACAGGAGGCACGAGGGTTGGACACGCAGGCAATCCTGAAGCAGGCACCCCTGTTTCGGGGTCTGGACGATGAAGCCTTTCAGGCCCTGAGCTCCTCCATGGGCGAGACGCAGCTGGCCCGTGGCGAAGTGCTGTTCCACGAGGGCGACTCCGGTGACCAGCTCTATGTGGTCGTGGGTGGCAAGGTCAAGCTCGGCCGCCACGGCGCGACCGGACGCGAAAACCTCTCGGCGGTCCTCGGCCCCGGCCAGATGTTCGGCGAGCTGTCGCTGTTCGACCCGGGTCCCCGCTCCATGACCGCGACCGCGGTCACCCCCTGCACGCTGCGGGTGCTCGATCACGCGGATCTGACGCCGTGGCTCGCCGGCCGGCCGGAGGTGGCGAAGGGGCTCCTGGCCCAGTTGGCCGGACGGTTGCGCCGCGCCAACGATGTGATGTCGGATCTGGTGTTCTCCGATGTGCCCGGCCGCGTGGCCAAGGCGCTGCTGGACCTCGCCACCCGCTTCGGCAAGCACACCGACGAGGGCCTCGCCGTTCACCACGATCTCACCCAGGAGGAGATCGCTCAGCTCGTGGGCGCCTCACGCGAGACCGTCAACAAGGCACTGGCCGACTTCGCGGCCCGGGGCTGGATGCGCCTGGAGCCGCGCTCGGTCATCATTCTGGATCTCGAACGGGTGGCTCGCCGGGCACGCTGATCCCGCCCATCCCGGGCGTTTCCCGCAGATAGTGCAGCTGCGCCAGCGTGCTGGCCATGGCCGCGGGTCGCACCCCGGGCTCCAGGTCGCCATAGACCCGCTGCAGGACGTCCTCCGGTGTGAGCGCCCCCTCGGCGATCGCGGCGCGCACCTGCTGCAGCCGCTCCGCGCGATGGTCGCCATAGAACGCGACCCACCCGGCCGGATCGTCGACCACCGGCCCGTGCCCGGGCAGCAGGTGGCGTACGCCCCGCTCCCCCACCACGTCCGCCACCCGCCGCAGCGAGTCCAGATAGTCACCGAGGTTGCCATCGGGATGGACGATGACGGTCGTCCCCTTGCCGAGGATCATGTCACCGGTGAAGAAATCGGTGTGGTCGGCCTGGGTCAGCAAGAACCCCACCGAATCCGAGGTGTGCCCCGGGATGTGCAGCACTTCCAGCTCCGCGTCCCCGATCGTGCGGGTCTCGCCCACCTGCAGCGGCCGGCCGGTGCTGAGGGCCGGATCGAAGGTGCGCACGGGGGCGCCCATCGCCCGGCCCAGGTCGGGCGCGATCGCGATGTGGTCGTCGTGGCGGTGAGTCACCCAGACCTCCGCGACGCCGAGCGGGCACGCGTCCTCGATCGCCCGCCGGTGCTCGGGATCGTCGGGCCCGGGATCGATCACGATCGCCTTCTCGCCCTGCGGGGCGAGCACCCAGGTGTTGGTGCCCTGCAGGGTCATCGAACCCTGGTTGGGCGCGAGCAAACGCGCGGCTGTCGTCATGGAAGGCCGTGTCCTGATCCGGCTCAGCCGATCTCGGCAACCACTTCGAGCTCGACCGGCACGTCGAGTGGCAGCACGCTGACGCCGACCGCGCTCCGCACGTGGGCGCCGGCCTCCCCGAAGATCTCGCCGATCAGCTCACTGGCGCCGTTGGCGACCTGAGGCTGGGCAGTGAAGTCCGGCGTACTCGCCACGAACGCGGTGACCTTCACGATCCGGGTGATCCGATCCACGCCGCCGGCGACCTGGCTGATCGCGGCGAGGGCGTTGAGCAGGCAGACCCGCGCCGACTCGGCACCCTGCTCAAGGGTGACCGCGCCGCCGAGCTTGCCGGTGTGGATCGGGGTCCCGGACACCAGCGGCAGCTGGCCGGACGTCCAGACCTGATTGGCGACCACCGTCGCCGGCACATAGGCAGCGAGGGGCTTGGCCACTTCAGGCAGGCTGATGCCGAGCTCGCCGAGGCGCTCGATGACCGTCATTTCTTCTCCTCGACGATCGGCCGCTTCAGATAGGCGACGAGATTCTCCGGGTTCATGCCCGGCACCATCTGCACGAGTTCCCAGCCGTCGGCACCCCAGTTGTCCAGGATCTGCTTGGTCGCGTGCACCAGCACGGGCACGGTCACATACTCCCACTTGGTCATGCGCGCCAGCCTATAAACCCCGGCCGTCGGGTCAGAGCCCGCCCTCCTCGTTGGGCCAGCCGGAGTAGGCCTCGGCAAGGTGGGTGCGCCCGGACTTGTGGCCGAGCACCATCTCGAGCTCACCCAGGCGGCGCCGGTAGTCGTAGGGGTTCTCGTCGGGGAGGCTGTGCAGCATCGTGGTCATCCAGTAGGAGAAGTTCTGCGCACGCCACACCCGCTTGACCGCGACCTCCTCATAGTCGTCCAGCTTGGCCGGATCGTTGTTCTTCGCCGCCTCGGCCAGGCGGGGGGCAAGGGCCCGGGCGTCGGAGAGCGCAAGGTTGAGCCCGCGGGCGCCGGTGGGCGGCACGGTGTGCGCAGCATCGCCGGCCAGGACAATGCGGCCGTGGCGCATGGGCTGCTGGACGAAGCTGCGGAACGGCAGGAGCGTCCGCTCGAAGATCGGCCCGGTCTTGAGCTCGAACCCGTCCGGGCCGGCGACGCGGGCCTGGAACTCGGACCAGATCTGGTCCTCGGACCACGAGTGCATGTCGTCGGCAGGGTTGCACTGGAGATACATCCGCTGCACGCTCGGCGTACGCTGCGAGATGAGCGCGAACCCGCGGTCCGAGGTGGCATAGATGAGCTCGTCATAGCTCATCGGGGCCTCGCACATGATGCCGAACCAGGCGAACGGATACTCACGGAAATACTGGTGGCGCTCCTCCGCCGGGATCAGGAAGCGGCAGACCGAGCGCGATCCGTCGGAGCCGACGAGGAAGTCACCGCGGACCTCTTGGGGCTGACCGTCGGCATCGACGAAGCTGACGCCCGGGGTGTCGCTGTGCTCGTCCAGCGGCTTGACCCCGGTGACCCCGTAACGAACGTCCGCACCGGCCTGCTCGCGAGCATCGGCCAGGTCGATGAAGATATCGGTCTGCGGATAGAGCCAGACCGAGGCACCGACGAGCTCCCGGAAGTTGATCCGGTTGCTGACCCCGTTGACACGGATGTCGGTGCCCTCGTGCTCATAGCCGTCGGTCCGATAGCGGTCGGAGACCTGCTCGTCGTCCAGCATCTTGATCGCCTGCGCCTCGAGGATGCCGGCCCGGTGGGTGCTCTCGATCTGCTCGCGGGTGCGGATGTCGATGGCGACGGATTCGACGCCGCGGTTGGCGAGCATCTGGGAGATCATCAGACCAGCGGGTCCGGCTCCGACGATCACCACCTGGGTGCGACTGGTCTCGGGCATGTGGGCCTCCTCTGAACGGCCGGGCTTGCGAGCCGGCGGGGGTCTGAGCGATGCGACGCGACTCCGGCCGGGTCCCCATCGACCCAGCGAGCCTCCCGCGTCACGCTACCGTGCAGGTTCCGCCCTCCGATATCCCTTGCCCGCTGATCGGGACTGCCTCTCGGCACTGACCGGCTCTATAGCCGGCCGGTGACCGAGCGCCCGCGAAGCTGCCCACGTTGGCGCAACTGCATTCCCTGTCCTGGTGGGGAGCACTAGCCTGACGCCCATGCGGACAGCGGAGTCGAAGGATCGCCGGGGCGCGAGCCCCACCCCGACGGAATCGATGCTGCACATCGTCAGCGGCAAGGGCGGCACGGGCAAGACGACGATCGCCGCGGCGCTCGCCTGCAGTCTCGCCACCGAGGGACGCCGGGTGCTGCTGTGCGAGGTGGAGGGTCGCCAGGGGATCAGCGAGCTGTTCGGCATCACCTCGCTCGATCCGCAGGAGGAGCGTCGGTTGTGCCGTACGCCCCAGGGCGGGCAGGTGTTCGGTCTCGCTGTCGATGCCGAGTCCGCGCTGCAGCAGTATCTGGACACCTATTACAAGCTCGGCGTGGCCGGGAAGGCGATGGACAAGTTCGGGGTATTCGACTTCGCGACCTCGATCGCTCCGGGCCTGCGCGACGTCCTGCTGACCGGCAAGATCTATGAGGCGGTGCGCCGCCGGGCCAAGGGCCTGGGCACCGCCTATGACGCCGTCGTGCTCGATGCCCCGCCCACCGGCCGCATCAGCCGGTTCCTCAACGTCCACGAGGCGGTGGCCGGGCTGGCGCGGGTCGGCCCGATCCATTCGCAAGCAGAGTCGATCGGCCGTGTGTTCCGGTCGGCGAGCACGATGGTCCACCTGGTGACCCTGCTGGAGGACATGCCGGTCACCGAGACCCTCGAGGCCGTGACCGATCTCGTGCCGACGCAGATCCGGGTCGCGTCGATCATCTGCAACCTGGTGACCGATTCGCAGTTCACCGACGACGAACTCACCGCGGCCGCCGCCGAGGAACTGCCGCTGGAGGTGCCCGGCCTGAGCGCGGACCAGCAGGCCGCGCTGCGCCGGGAACTGGCCGCGGAGGCGTCCTGGATCGCCGACGAGCGCTCGTGCCGCGCGGAGTTGACGCGGTTGGGCCTGCCGATGGTGGACATCCCGCGGGATCCAACCGGTATCGATACGGGCTCGTTGTTCGCGATCGCCGAGCGGCTCATCGCGGTCTGGGAGGATGAATCATGACGCGCACCGTGGCCAAGCCGGACGTCGACGGCCTGCTCACCGACCAGTCGGTCCAGATCCTCATCTGCTGTGGTTCTGGCGGCGTGGGGAAGACGACGGCCTCCGCGGCGCTCGCGCTGCGTGCGGCGGAGCAGCACGGACGCCGCGTCGTGGTGCTGACCATCGATCCAGCGCGGCGGCTCGCCCAGTCGCTGGGGCTGACCGAGCTCGACAACATCCCGCGGGCGGTCGTCGGGGTCGATCCCAGCAGCGGCGGCCGGCTGGACGCGATGATGCTGGACATGAAGCGCACCTTCGACGACGTGGTCGAGGCGCACGCGAGCCCGGCCAAAGCCGAGCAGATCCTCAACAACCGCTTCTATCAGGCGCTGTCGACGTCGTTCTCCGGCACACAGGAATACATGGCGATGGAGAAGTTGGGCCAGTTGCACAACGAGGCCCGGACCCAGGGTCGCTGGGACCTGATCGTGGTGGACACCCCGCCGTCGCGGTCAGCGCTCGATTTCCTCGACGCGCCCGAGCACCTCAGCAATCTGCTCGACGGCAAGATGCTGCGGATGCTGATGGCGCCGGCCCGGGGGCCGTTCAAGCTGATGTCGGTCGGGGTGAACATGGTCATGACCGCGATGACGAAGATCCTGGGCTCCGGCGTGCTCAAGGACGTGCAGACCTTCGTTGCGGCTTTCGAGACCCTCTTCGGCGGCTTCCGGCAGCGCGCCGAGGCCACGCTGCGCAACCTGTCCTCACCGCATACGCGATTCGTGGTTGTCGCCACCCCCACGCGGGACGCGCTGCGCGAGGCATCGTTCTTCATCGACAGGTTGCGTGAAGAGCGCATGCCCCTGCGGGGGGTGGCGATCAACCGGGTGCACCGCAGCGAACTCGACCTCTCCGCCGCACGGGCGACGGCGATGGTCGAAGAACTGGAAGCGGATGATCCGGGTCGTTATCGGCTCGAGCGACTGGCGCTGGAGCGGCACGCTCGCCGCATGCGGACGGTCGAGCGAGAGCGTGATCTGATCGAGAAGTTCAAACTGACCAACCCGGAGATCCCGATGGCCGAGGTGGCGGCGCAGACCCAGGACGTCAATGACCTGGAATCACTTCGCCGAATCGGGGCCGTGCTTGCCGAGCAGGAGTGAGGCCCAGGACTCCACGTCGGTGCGGACGCGAAGAAGATAGCGGCGTTCCCGCTCGGTCATGCCGCCCCAGACACCCCATTCGATGCGGTTGTCCAGAGCCTCGGCCAAGCAGTGCGTACGCACCGCGCAGCCCCGGCAGACCAGCCTTGCCTTTTTCTGCTGTGCCCCCTCCACGAACAAGTCGTCAGCCGTTCCCTGACAACGTGCCTGAAGGGTCCAATCCGATGGCGCGAGCGTCAAGAGAAACCCCCTGTGTTGTGCGGCGCTGCAGCGACGGGGTGAGTAGATGTGTTTGGATACTACGGTGCCCTCTGTTTATACGTCCACAAAATGAGGATACTTTGTAACGAAGGTCACGCTACCAAGTGGTAACATTGCCCGGCAGTGTTGGCCACAAGGGATCTGCCTGGGTGTGAGCGCGCACTCATCCCGAAACGGACCCGGCGTACGCCACTGCCCCGCCGGATGCGCTAGCCTCATCGAAACGCCACCTGGCACGGATTTTGGGCGGCCTGGGGACTGTCGCGTACTGTGGCGACCATGGCCAAACCCCCTGCGCTCACCGGAAGCGTGATCTATCGCGCGATCATGTTCGTGGTCGTGAGCATCTTCGCCGGTGTTCTCGTAGCTGGACTCTTCATCCCGTTCGCGGGCATGGCCGGGGCCGCGACCAACGCCGTGTCGAAGGGCATGGACAGCATTCCTGCCGAGCTGGAGACGCCTCCGCAGTCCGAACGCTCCCGCGTGCTATTGGCCAACGGTGAGGTGCTGGCGACGTTCTGGGAAGAGAACCGGGTCTATGTGCCGCTGGCGGAGATCGCGCCCGTCATGTCGCGCGCCCAGGTCGCGATCGAGGACCACCGCTTCTATCAGCACGGCGCGCTGGACGTGCGGGCCACGCTCCGCGCGCTGGTCCGCAACACCTCCGGCGCCGCGGGCACCCAGGGCGGCTCGAGCCTGACGCAGCAATACGTGAAGATGGTCCAGATCGAGTCGGCCAAGATCAGCGGCGACGACGCAGGCATCCAGCGGGCGCAGGAGCGCACGATCAGCCGCAAGATCCAGGAGCTGCGCTTCGCGGTCGCGCTGGAGAAGAAGCTCACCAAGGATGAGATCCTCGAGCGCTATCTCAACATCGCCTACTACGGCGACGGGGCCTACGGCGTGCAGTCGGCGGCCCACCATTACTTCAACACCTCGGCCAAGGACCTGACCCTCGATCAGGCGGCCATGCTCGCCGGGCTGGTGCAGAACCCGGCCGCGACCGACCCGGTCCGCAACACCCGGATCGCGCTGGAGCGCCGCAACGTCGTGCTCAACCGCATGGCCGAGCTGGAGCTCGTGAGCCCGGCCGAGGCGGCCGAGGCCAAGGCGGTCGAGTGGGACCCGAGCAAGGTCCAGAGCTTCCCGAACGGCTGTGTCGGGACGCGCTATCCCTTCCTGTGTGACTATGTGAAGCGTTCGCTGCAGAAGATGCCGGCGCTCGGCAACACCCCGGAGGAACGCCTCAACACCCTGAAGCGGGGTGGCCTGACGATCGAGACCGAGATCGACCCCACCACCCAGGACGCGGCGCAGGCGGCCATCGACAAGAACCTCGACCCGAAGGATCCGGTCATCTCCACGATGACGATGATCCAGCCGGGCACCGGTCTCATCCTGGCCATGGCACAGAACCGTCCGGTGATGGGCGACAACGGCGCCGCCGGGGAGACCTACTACAACTACGCGGTCGGCGGCTCCCTGAGCGACAACGACATGGGTGGCGCCGAGGGCTACCAGGCCGGCTCGACCTTCAAGCCGTTCGCGGCGGCCGCGGCGCTCGAAGCGGGCATGCCGCTGTCCAAGCCCTATAACGCGGCGGCGACCATGGAGTTCGGCGGGCAGCGATTCAAGACCTGCTCCGGCCGCGAACGCCTGCACGGCTCGTGGCGGGTGAGCAACTCCACCGGAGTGCACGGCCACATGAACATGTATCGCGCGATGGCCATGTCGGTGAACACCTACTTCGTGCAGCTCATCCGCGATGCGGGCGGCTGCGAGACCACCAAGATGGCACAGAAGATGGGTGTCAAGCTCGGCTCGAAGGGCGACATCGTCGAGCAGTTCAACACCAAGCCGTCGTTCGTCCTGGGTTCCGCCGAGATCACTCCGCTGTCGCTGACGGAGGCGTACGCCACGTTCGCCGCCCGCGGCATGCACTGCGATCCGATCGTCTTGAAGCGCATCACCGACAAGGACGGCAAGGAAATCCCGGTCCCCGACGCCAACTGCCGCCAGGTCATGGAGCCGAAGGTCGCCGACGGCATGAACGCCCTGCTGGCGAACGTCATGGGCGGCACCGGCCGGCCGGCCACGATCCCGGGTGGTTATCCGCAGGCGGGCAAGACCGGCACCATCGACGGCAACCAGGCGGTGTGGTTCGCGGGCTATACCCCTGAGGTTGCCGGCGTGGCCATGATCGCCATCGACAAGACTCACTCCTTCTGGGAGTCCCGCTCGCGGCCCACTCTGAAGGGTCTGCGACTGCCTGCCTCGCGCTACTACATGTCCGGTTCGGGCGGCGGTGACGCCGGCCAGGACATCTATCGCCCGTCGATGTCGGCGGCGTTGCGCGGCAAGCCGAAGACCAAGTTCACCGCGGTCGGCCGGGACGTCACCGAGGGCAAGTCCGTGCAGATCCCCAGTGTCCGCGGGATGAGCCCGGAGGCCGCGAAGGCTGCGCTGGAGGACGCCGGTTTCGCCGTGGGGCGCACGACCCGGCACCACAACAGCCGGACGGGCTC
>JAUNRO010000106.1 GCA_030544185.1 Propionibacteriaceae bacterium
TGGAAGAACTTGGAAAGATCCAGATGCGAGGGTGGTTCTCATGGTGGAATTTGAATCGCGTGAGGCGCAATCTCGAGAAGAAACTGTCGAGCTCAAATCCCTGAGAGTCTCGTGGCTCAAGTCGAACAGTCGTGCCCAAACGAAATGTTTTCGTTGGGTAATCAGCACTGAGCTCTCGCGTGGTAATGTTGCCGACTTTTCACGCGGCAGATAGCGCGTGCATGACCGCGAAGCCAGGACCTCCGTGGGCGGTTAACTGTGCCAACGCACTAAGGATCCCCACGGAGGTCCTAGTTCTTGTGACTCACCCATAGGTGTCCCGCGGACCGCGGCCGCCGCGCACCGTGCGGGGCCCCTTGCGCCAGCTCGGCGCCGCCGGGCCGGCCACCTCGATCCGGGTCACGACGCCGGAACCCAGCTCCGCGTCGAAGCGGTCCAGCAGGTGCGGGACCATCAGGCGCAGCTGCGTGGCCCACGCGGTGGAGCTGGTGCGCACGCGCACCACGGAGTTCTCGAAGCTCTCCGGCCGGCAGTGCAGCGCGATCTCCGGACCCACCAGCTCCGCCCAGCGCGTGAGCACCGAGCCCACGGCCACCGGCGTGGACCAGCCGCGGTCCCGGATGAGGCGCTCGAAGATCCCGCCCACCAGGGCCGGATCCCGGTCCGAGGCGCCGGGGGCCGCCCGCCGCTTGGCCTTGAGCTGCTCCACCCGAGCCTCGGTGCACGCCCGCGCCGTGATCCGCCCGGTCAGCCGCGCCTCGCCGCGCTGACGCTCGAGGCGGGTCGTCTCGGTGAGCTTGGGATGCAGGACCGAGGGCGCCCAGTTGAGTTCCCAGGTGTTGTCCACGCGAACGAGCACCGCATCGGCCTGATAGGTCCAGGGCGACGACAGCGGCCATTCATAGTCGAGCTTGAGGTTGGCCACCTGGGCGGCTGGGGACAGATGGGCCACCGTGACCTCAGGCAGCATGCCGTTCATGCCCTCCAGCAGGATCGGCAGGTCAGCGCCCGGGTCGCCCTGGCGCACCTTGATCTCGTCCAGGGATCCTGTCGACAGGGCTGCCGCAACCGCGTTCGCCGCGTCCTCGGGGGTTTGCTGGAGATCCTCACCTCCCGCACAGCCCGCCACCATCGCCACACCAAGGCCGACGGCCACGAAACGACGCATCCTCACCTGCCTCCATCCGCCCAACCCTTGCGGTTGTTGGGCTTTGAGAATTCAGTTAATCCTATGCGGCCGGGCAGCGCACAGCGGCAACGATCCAGCAACGGTCACGCAGGGAGCCATCCCGCGTTAAGGTTCCAGTGGTGTGCCGGTGGCCGGTTCGTCGTGAGGCTGATTCGGGTCAGGCCATCTAGGCTGGGCAGATGATGACGGCATTCGCAGGAGGGGCCATGGCCGACACGTCCACGAGACAGGGCATCCTGTCCGTCGAGGACTGCTGGGACCTACTGCGCGGACAAGAGTTCGGCCGGCTGGCCTATGTCATTGACGGTGCCCCCGCCATCGCGCCGATCAATTACGTCGTCGATCAGAATCAGCTGGTGTTCCGCACCGCCGATGGGACGAAGCTGCACAGCATGCTCGCCGATCCGCGCGTTGCCTTCGAGGTCGACAAGATCGACAGCGATCAGGAGATCGGCAGCAGCGTGGTCGTCCGTGGGGAGGCTTATGTGCTGTCCGCCGATGAGGAATACCGGATCGAGCAGGTCGGCCTGCGCGCCTGGCTGGGTCAGGACCGGCCGGTGCTCATCGCCATCCGTCCCGCCGAGGTCACCGGGCGCCGCTATCACCTGAAGCGCCCGTGGAAGCGGATGATGCGGGGCTGAGCCCCGCCAGGCGCTCGGCGCCGCAATAGACGTTCATCGTCGGCGCGCGGGTGAAGCCCACCAGCGTCATCCCTGCCTCGGTGGCCATTTCGACGGCCAGGGAGGACGGGGCCGATACCGCGACCAGGGCCGGGATGCCGGCCATCAGGGCCTTCTGGGTCAGCTCGAAGCTCGCCCGGCCCGAGACCACCAGCACCTGGCCCCGCGCGGGAATCGCTCCCGCCAGCAGCGCCGCGCCGACGATCTTGTCCACGGCGTTGTGCCGGCCCACATCCTCGGCGACCTGCACCAGTTCCCCGTCCGCGGTGAACAGCCCCGCCGCGTGCAGGCCGCCGGTCCTGGCGAACGCCCGTTGGTGCTCCCGCAACCGCTCGGGCAGCGACACCAGCACGGCCGGATCGAACACCACCGGGTCCTCCGCCACCGGCCACCGGACCTGTTGGCGGATCGCGTCGATGCTCGCCTTGCCGCACACCCCGCACGACGACGTCGTATAGAAATTCCGGCTCGGATCCACCACCGGTGCCGGCACGGCCGGCCCCAGCTGCACATCCAGGACGTTATAGGTGTTCTGGGCCAGCCCCGACTCATCGCTCACCACGGCCCCATCGCAATAGCGCGCGGTCCGCACATCGTCCACAGTGCCGATCACGCCCTCGGTCAGCAGGAACCCGTGGGCCAGCGCGACGTCCTCCCCGGGCGTACGCATCGTCACCGCCAGCGGCGAGCCGTTCACCCGGATCTCCAGCGGCTCCTCCGCGCTCACAGAATCGGGGCGGCGCACCGCCTGCACGGATTCGCCCACGGTCACCCGCGTCACCGGGAACCGTGGCGTCACCCGGCCCATGGGTGAGGCCCTGTCGTTGTGTCGAGCATGCAGGTGAGAGTACGCCCGCGCCGCCGCATAGGATCGCCTCATGGCCCATCCGCCCCGTTTCAGCGATGACGATCCGCTGCTGGCTGAGGTCCGTGGGATCTGCCTGGCGCTGCCCGAGGCGGCGGAGAAGATCTCCCATGGTCACCCGAACTTCTTCACAAAGAAGGTGTTCGCCGTCTATGGCGGGGTCGTGAAGGGCGACCATGCGGCCGACACCTATGCGCGCTCGATGCTCTTCCTGCCTGATGCCGAGGAGCGCCCGGCGCTGCTGGAGGATGAGCGGTTCTTCGTGCCGGGCTACTACGGGCCCGGCGGATGGCTCGGCATCAACCTGCTGATCGGTACGCCCGATTGGGTCGAGGTCGCCGAGCTCGCCGACATGTCCTATCGCAATACCGCCGCGACCCGACTGGTGAAGGAGCTCGACGCCCGATGAAGGTCGCCACCCGTGCCCTGGTTCCGCCGTTCGAGGTGATGACCGTGCTCCGCAAGGTTTCCGAGCTCCGCGCGCAGGGCCGCGATGTCATCTCGCTCTGTGCGGGCGAGCCGGCCTCGGGCGCGCCCTCGGGCGTACGCCGCAGAGGAGCGGAGGTCGTCACCGACGGGACCCCGCTCGGCTATTCCAACGCGCTCGGGCTCACCGAGCTGCGCGCGGCGCTGTCGAGGCACTATGAGCGCTGTTATGGGCTGGACATTCCCCTGGCGAACATCGCGATCACCACGGGCTCGTCGGGGGCGTTCCTGCTGAGCTTCCTCACCGCCTTCGCGGCCGGGGACCGGGTGGCGCTGGCGCGGCCGGGCTATCCGGCCTACAAGAACATCCTCAACGCCCTCGACCTGCAGGTCATCGAGCTCGATTGCGGGCCCGAGGAGCGCTTCCAGCCCACGGTCGCCCAGCTCGATGCCGCCCACGCCGAGCTGCCTCTCGCCGGCCTGGTCGTCGCCTCGCCGGCCAACCCGACCGGCACGATGTTCGCCCCCGGCCAGCTGGCGGAGATCGCGGCGTGGTGCGCCCACCGGGGCGTACGCCTGGTCAGCGACGAGATCTATCACGGCATCACCTTCGGACCCGAGACCGCCCACGACGGCTGGGGTGGCGACTGCTCCTGGGCGACCGATCGCTCGGGGCTGGTCGTCTCGTCGTTCTCGAAGTTCTGGGGGATGACCGGCTGGCGGCTCGGCTGGGCGCTCGTGCCCGACGACCTCATCGACGCGCTGGAGGCGCTCGCCGGCAACCTCGCGCTCTGCCCGCCCGTGCCCGCACAGCATGCGGCGCTCGAGGCGTTCACCGAGGAGTCCTATGCGGAGGGCCGGGCGGCGATGGCGGACTATGCCGAGGCCCGCGCGGTCGTGCTGTCCCGGCTCGACGAGCTCGGCTGGGTCGACGTAGCCCCCGCGGACGGGGCATTCTATGTCTATGCGCGGATCACACCGGTGCTGGGGGAGTACGCGGATTCGCGCGCCTGGTGCGATGCGCTGCTGGCGGCGCAGGGTGTCGCCGTGACCCCGGGCGTCGACTTCGACGATGTGCACGGGGACCAGGCGATCAGGATCTCCCTGGCGGCCGGGCAGGAGGCGGTTGCGGAAGCCCTGAAACGGATCCTTGCGTTCCAGAACGCCCGCTGACCAGCGCATTCGCCGAGGTGTCCCACCTCACGGAACTTACGTTTGCGTAAGTTACGGTTCCGTAGGTTACTCTGGTTGGGTGACTGCCACCGCGACGACCGTCCGCCGCCGAGTCCACCGATTCCTCGACCTGCTGGCCACCCCGCTCGTGCCGGCCGATTATCTCGACCTGATCAACCCATTGCGCCCGGGCGCAGACCTGCGCGGCCGCATCGTCGCGCGGCGCACCGAGACCGCCGACGCGGTCACGATCGAGATCCGTCCCGGGGCCGACTGGCTCGGACATGAGCCGGGCCAGCACGTGCGCGTAGGCGTCGACGTCAACGGTGTGCGGCACCACCGGACCTATTCTCTCACCTCGGCTCCCGGCGAGCCGACGATCACGATCACGCCCACGCGCATCGCCGGCGGGATCGTCTCCACCCACCTTGTGGAGCGGTCCAGGCCCGGCGATCTCCTCCAGCTCTCGCAGGCCACCGGTGACTTCCGGGTGCCGGCCGAAGCGCCGGAACGGGTCCTGCTCATCAGCGCGGGTTCGGGCATCACCCCCGTCCTCGGAATGCTCCGCGCCGGACTCACCGAGGTGACCGACGTCGTGCTGGTGCACTGTGACCGGACCGCGGCAGACATGGCGGGCGGGGCCGAGGTGCGCGCGCTGGCCGAGGCCGGCCGGCTGCGGCTCATCGAGCGGCCCACGGCGAGCGCCGGGCGCCTCACGCTCGCCGAGCTCGGCACGCTGGTCGGCGACTGGGCCGAACGGGAGACCTGGGCCTGCGGGCCGGCCGGCCTGCTGGACACCCTCACCGCCCACTGGAACGAGCACGGCGTCGGCGATCAACTGCACGTCGAGCGCTTCACCCCGCCGCCGCGCCCCGCCGTCGGCGAGGGCGGCGCGGTCACGTTCACCGAGACCGGCATCGAGGTCGAGGCGCCCACGGGGCAGTCACTGCTCGAGGCCGGCGAGGCCGCCGGCGTGCTGATGCCGTCAGGTTGCCGGATGGGCATCTGTCATCGTTGTGTCAGCTCCCTGAGCTCCGGATCGGTCCGCGACCTGCGCACCGGTGAACTGCGCACCGCGCCCGACGGCGACCCCTTGTCCATCCAGACCTGCGTCAGCGCTGCTGCCGGTCCCTGCCACATCGAACGATGACGCCGCCTCGACGGCTGAACCGCCCGAGAACGCGCCCTGCGAACGGAGCCTGCATATGAGCCTCGCCCTGCGTCCCACGACCGACGACATCCGCACCGCCGACTCCCTCACCGACGCCGAGGTCGAGCAGATCGGCACCGACCTCGATGCGCTGCGCGCCGAGGTGATGAGCGAGCTGGGGGAGCGCGATGCTGCCTACATCCGCCGGGTCATCAAGGTCCAGCGCTCGCTGGAGCTGACCAGCCGCGCCATCCTGCTGTTCTCGGGCTTCCCGCCCGCCTGGGTCGCCGGCACCGCCGGCCTCGCGGTCGCGAAGATCCTGGAGAACATGGAGATCGGCCACAACGTCCTGCACGGGCAGTGGGACTGGATGCGCGATCCCAAGATCCACTCCACGACCTGGGAGTGGGACCACGTCACCCCCGCCGCGCACTGGAAGCGCTCACACAACGACTCCCACCACACCTGGACGAACGTGCTCGGCAAGGACGACGACCTGGGCTACGGCGTCCTGCGCGTCGATCCGGCGCAGCCCTGGTCGCTGTCGACCCTCGGTCAGCCGGTGGTGGCTGCGGGGAATGCGCTGGTCTTCGAATATGGGATCGGGGCCTATGACTCCAAGCTCGGCCCTTATCTGCGCGGCGAGGTCGACCGCGCGGAGCACCTGCCGCTGCGCCGGGCCTGGTTCGCCAAGATGCGCAAGCAGGCGGCCAAGGACTATCTGGTCCATCCGCTGCTGTCGGGTCCGGCGTTCGTGCCGACCCTCGCCGCGAACGTCGTGGCCAACGTGATCCGCAACGTGTGGAGCAACGCCGTCATCATGTGCGGCCATTTCCCCTCCGGCGTGCAGACCTTCACCGAGGAATCGCTGGTCGGGGAGACCCGCGGCCGCTGGTATCTCCGGCAGATGCTCGGCTCGGCCAACATCACCGGTTCGAAGCTGCTGCACCTCATGTCGGGCAACCTGTCCCACCAGATCGAGCACCACATCTTCCCGGACATGCCGAGCAATCGGTATGCCCAGGTCGCGCCCCGGGTGAAGGCGATCTTCGACCGGCACGGCCTGCATTATGAGGCGGGGCCGATGTATCGGCAGCTGGCGTCGGTGTGGGCGCAGTTCTTCCGGCTGTCGCTGCCCGAGCCCGAGCCGGGGCGCACCCGGGGGCGGATAGTCCTGGACGCGGTCGCCGAAGCGGCGGGCGGGCTGGGTTCGCGGGTCCGTTCGGGCGTACGCCGGATCCGCGGGCGGGGACTCGGAGCGCCGCAACCGGCACTGGGCGTCGCCTGAGCTGAGTACGCCACAGCGGGCGAAGGGCATCAGTCCGCCTGATCCAGACCGACCACGATCGCCGTGACCTGGCCGGTGACGCACTCGAAGGTGAGCTGCGGGCCCTCCGGGCTCATGCGGCAGGACCGCAGGCACACGGGATAGCGGCCGGCCTCATAGGCGAGCAGCGCTAGCCGGCCCTCCTGGGCGCGCACGAGCACGCTGGTGCCGTCGGCGAAACAGATCCGGGTCGCCCCGCGGACCGGTGCGGCCCGGATCGTCCGGACCGGAGAGCGGCGGCTGATCACCGGTTGGAGCCGCAGCCGCAGGGCGGCCTCGGTGTGCTCGGCATGACCGGCGTGATATTCGGCGGCGATCGAGGAGAACTTGGCCGACAGCTCGGCGAGATCATCGGGATCGAACTCTGCGGGCAGCGCGGGCTGACGGCGTCGGCTCCGACGCCGTCCCAGCCACACCATCGCCACGAGGCCTGCGATCAGCAGGAGCGCCACCGATAGCCCCATAGGCCCAGTATGCGCCCGCAACAACGCGACACGCCGAGCGGCGGGGCGCTAATTATCGGGGTCATAACGATCGCACGTGCCGGCTTCCGGTTTAGCCGACGTCTCCCGGTGGACGGAGCAATGGATGTGCATTCCGGGACATAGGATCACGCCGTCCCTGTTCGAGTTTTGGAGTGTGAACAACCATGACCAACCCCCCGATGCGCGCCCGCCTGTGGGCCGAGTTCCTCGGGACCTTCTGGCTCGTCTTCGGTGGCTGCGGCAGCGCGGTGCTGGCGGCCAAGGTGCTGAGCGACGATCCCACCCCCGTCAACATGGGCATCGGCTTCGTCGGTGTGTCCCTGGCCTTCGGCCTGACCGTGCTCACCGGCGCCTATGCTCTCGGCCACCTCTCCGGCGGCCACTTCAACCCGGCCGTGACCCTCGGCGCCTTCGCGGCCAAGCGGATCGAGGCCGGCGCCGTCCTGCCCTACATCATCACCCAGGTCGTCGGCGGCATCGCCGCCGGTGGCGTGCTCTATCTGATCGCGTCCGGGCAGGAGGACTGGGCCGGCATCGACGGCACCTCCGCCGGCGCCTTCGCCACCAATGGTTTCGGTGACCTGTCGCCGAACGGTTACAGCCTCCTGGCCGCCCTGATCCTCGAGATCGTGCTCACCGCGATCTTCCTGTTCGTGATCCTCGGCGCCACCGACAAGCGGGCACCGGCCGGCTTCGCACCGATCGCCATCGGCCTCGCCCTGACCCTCATTCACCTCATCTCGATCCCGGTGACCAATACCTCGGTCAACCCGGCCCGTTCGCTCGGTGTCGCGGTCTTCAACCCGGCGGCCTTGGCTCAGGTCTGGCTGTTCTGGGTCGCCCCGATCATCGGCGCCGTCATTGCCGGGCTGACCTACAAGTTCCTGCATGCTGAGACCCCGGGCGAAGAGGAGCTGGTCCGCAGCTCCGCCGTCGACGACCCCGCGGCCCACGGCTGACAGGCGCCCGACGGCCCCGCTGACAGATCGATAGGACGGGGCTATCGGCACCATTGAGACAACAAGCTGTCCTCCTCGGGACTGCCAAGGAATACTGGTGGGTAAGCAAGGTTGAGCCACCGAAGCCGCAGCAGTCTCGAGGAGGAGTTGTTTTATGACAGACCACCAGGTTCCCCAGGGCGCCGACACGTCCGGTTCGTTGACCGCCACCGGTGCCCCCGCCCCGTCCGATCGTCACTCGCTCACTGCCGGGCCCGATGGCGCGATCATGCTCCACGACGTGCATTTCGTGGAGCAGATGGCCCACTTCGACCGCGAGCGCGTGCCGGAGCGCGTGGTCCACGCGAAGGGGTCCGGCGCCTTCGGCGTGTTCGAGACCACCGAGGACGTCACGGCCTATACCAAGGCGGCGCTCTTCCAGCCCGGCGCGAAGACCGAGATGCTTGCCCGCTTCTCCACCGTCGCCGGTGAGATGGGCTCGCCGGACACCTGGCGCGATCCGCGCGGGTTCGCGCTGAAGTTCTATACGACCGAGGGCAACTACGACCTGGTCGGCAACAACACCCCGATCTTCTTCATCCGCGACGCCATCAAGTTCCCGCACTTCATCCGTTCGCAGAAGCGCATGGGTGCCTCCGGGCTTCGCGACAACCACATGCAGTGGGACTTCTGGTCGCTCAACCCGGAGTCGGCTCACCAGGTCACCTATCTGATGGGCGACCGCGGCATCCCGAAGACCTATCGCCACATGAACGGTTATGGGTCGCACACCTATATGTGGATCAACGCCGCTGGCGAGAAATTCTGGGTGAAGTACGCCTTCGAGTCCCAGCAGGGTGTCGAGGGTCTGACCGGCGAGCAGGCCGAGGAGATCGCCGGCAAGGACGCGGACTTCCACCGCCGCGACCTCATGCAGGCCATCGAGGACGGCGACTTCCCCAAGTGGGATCTCCATGTCCAGGTGATCCCCTATGAGGAGGGCTTCACCTATCGGACGAACATCTTCGATGTCACGAAGACCGTG
>JAUNRO010000107.1 GCA_030544185.1 Propionibacteriaceae bacterium
CTGCAGTCAGGGCGGGCACCCGCGGCGCCGCCGCCCACAGCGACTCGAATCCACCCGAACGGTCGCGAGACGACCGCAGCCCGCGGCGTACGCGTAAGAGTCAGGCGCCCGCCGGTGCCATCTCCCGCTCGTCCTTCGCCTTCGTGGACTGCTCGGCTTCCCGCGCGGCGGCCTGGATGGCGGTGAGGGCGATCGTGTATTCGATGTCCTCCACCAGCGCCCCCCGCGACAGGTCGTTCACGGGTGCCGACAGGCCCTGCAGCATCGGGCCGATGCTGATCACGCTGGCGGAGCGCTGGACTGCCTTATAGGTGGTGTTGCCCGTGTTGAGATCCGGGAACACGAACACGGTGGCGCGACCGGCGACGTCGCTCTCAGGCGCCTTGCTCTTGGCGACCGAGGCTGTGGTCGCGGCGTCGTATTGCAACGGACCGTCGATCAGGATGTCCGGGCGCTTGGCCCGCACGATCTCGGTGGCCTTGGCGACCTTCAGCACGTCCGCGCCCGCACCCGAGGTGCCGGTGGAGAACGAGATCATCGCCACCCGCGGCTCGATGCCGAAGGCCGCCGCGGAGTCGGCCGACTGGATCGCTATGTCCGCGAGTTCTTCGGCATTCGGGTCGGGGTTGATCGCGCAGTCGCCATAGACGACGACGTCATCGGGCAGGCACATGAAAAACACCGACGACACGAGCTTCGCGTCCTTCTTGGTGCCAAGAACCTGCAGCGCGGGGCGAACCGTGTTGGCAGTGGTGTGGACGGCGCCGCTGACGAGGCCGTCGACCTCACCCAGATAGACCATCATCGTGCCGAGCATGACGCTGTCGGTGAGCTCGTCGCGCGCCTTGATCTCGGTCATCCCGCGGTGCTTGCGGCGCTCGACCAAGGCATCGACATAGCGATGGTCGACCTCGCTCGGATCGATGATCGTGATGCCGTCGGGGATCGACAGGCCACGGCTCGTTGCGGTCGCTTGGACCTCCTCGGGGGTGGCCAGCAGGATGCAGTCGGCAATGCCCTTGGTGTGGCAGCTGAACGCGGCCTCGACAGTGCGCGGCTCGGCGCCCTCGGGCAGCACGATCCGCTTGCGGGCATGCTGGGCCCGCGTGGTCAGCTGTCGGCGGAACGCGGCCGGGCTGAGGCGCCGTGGCGCGTCCACCGACGGCAGGCTCTCCAGCCACGACTGATCGAAGGCCATCCCGAACGTCTCGGTGACGATCCGGGTCCGGTCATCGTCATCGACGGGGATCGCGGTGTCCCGGTCGATCACGCTGTTCACCGCGTCGAACGTGTTCTCGGTGGTGAGCAGCACCGGCAAGCCGGCGTCGAGAGCGGTCTGGCAGAGCTGACGGACCGCCGGATCGGGGCGTACGCCCGCGGTCATCAGCAGCGCGGCCGGCTTGATTCCGGTCATTTCCGACAGGCAGACCGCCATGATGGCGTCATGCCGGTCGCCCGGGACGACCGCGAGCACGCCCTCCTCGATGCCGTCGATGCAGCCGGGGACGCCCTGGGCGAGGATCTGCGTGTTCTTGATGCGCCGGTTCAAATCGCCGGAGTGGATCACTGTCAGGTTGAGGTCCTCGGCGACATCGCGGACCCGGGGCCAGGTCGTGTGCGGAGCCTCACGCGCCACGCCTACGAGGCGCAGACCCTCCCGCGCCAAGCCATCCTCCAGCTCGTCCCGGGTTGCATGGTTGCGGGAGGGGTCGTGGCCGGTGATGAACACGCCGACGACTCGGCTGTCCTCGCCGACCTGATAGAACGAGGCGGCGCCGCCGACTTTGGAGATCAGCGTCTGCAGCGTCGTCCGCTTCGTGACGCCCGCGATCAAGAGGACTTCGGCGTTGAGTGCTTGGGCGAGGCCGTGGTTGACCCGGCCCGAATAGGTCTGCTCCTCTGTGGGCAGCACTCCCTCGATGATCACCACGTCGTGGTTGTTGAGCACCTCCTCCGAGGCGGCGAGCACCTTCTCCATCAGGTCGTCGTCCTCACCGCGGGAGAGGTCGCGCTCGACCTCCTGCACGCTGATGGAATCGGGCACGTCGATGTTGCTGAGCACCCGCTCCATGAGGTCGGCGGTCTGGCCGCCGCGGCCCGCCACGATCTGAGCCAGCGGTTTCAGATAGCCGACCTTGGCCCCCTGCTCGTCCAGCGCATGGACGAGTCCGAGGCTGGTCGAGGTCAGGTCCGCCTCATGGTTGGTCGGGATCAACAGGATGCGACGTGCCATGGTCAGACCTCCTCGGTCTCGAGAGCGGCAAGGCGGTGGGCATCGCGGGCGATGACCAGTTCCTCGTCGGTCGGCACCACCAGGGCAGTGGCGCGCGATGTGGGCGTGGTGATCGGCCCGGCCTCACCACGGACGGTGTGTTCGTTGGCCTCGGGGTCGAGCTCGAACCCGAGGAAGCCCAGCTGCTGCACCACCTGGGCGCGGATCGGCTGGCTGTTCTCACCGATGCCGCCGGTGAACACCACCACATCGAGGCCGCCGAGCGGGACGGCGAGCGCCGCGATGTATTTCGCGAGGCGATAGCAAAACACCTCGATCGCCAGCGTGGCCTGCTCGGAGCCGCCCACAGCCGCCTCGACGAGCTCGCGCATGTCGTTGCTCAGCTCGGACAACCCCAACAGCCCGCTGCGCTTGTTGAGGTCGCCGGTGATCGCTGCGATGTCGGCGCCGGTCTGGTCGGCCACGTATTCAAGGATGCCCGGATCCAGGTCGCCGGACCGGGTCCCCATGACAAGTCCTTCGAGTGGGGTGAGGCCCATCGACGTGTCGACGCTCACGCCGTCGCGGATCGCGGCGAGGCTGGAGCCGTTGCCGAGGTGTGCGGTGACCATCTTCAGGTCCGCGAGCGGGCGGCCGAGTTGCTCCGCTGCGACGGCGGACACATAGAGATGACTGGTGCCGTGGAAGCCATAGCGACGCACGCCCAGATCGGCGTACCACTGAGGCGGGACCGCGTAGCGATAAGCGACCGCAGGCATCGTCTGGTGGAACGCGGTATCGAAGACGCCGACCTGCGGAACATCCGGCAGCGCCTCCTGGGCGGCCTCGACGCCGAGCAGGTTGGCTGGATTGTGGAGCGGGGCGAGCGGGCTGATCCGGCGGATCTCCTCGATCGCGGCCTCATCCAGCACGGCGGAGTCATCGAACACGTCGCCGCCGTGGGCGACGCGGTGGCCGACCGCGGCGATCGTGATGTCGTTGGCGCTCTGCCAGTCGCCGAGCTCGTCGAGGATGCGCGTGAGCACACCCCTGTGATCGGTCTCGGTCAGGTCGCTGATCGTCTGGGGGCCTTCGGGAAACTTGATCGTGGCGGTGGCGTCGGGGGTGCCGACACGTTCAGCGAGTCCGTTCAACAAGCGGGTTCTGGTCTTCGGGTCATAGAGCGCGAACTTGACCGACGAACTGCCGCAGTTGAGAACGAGTACTGCTTGGGTCACAGCCGACCTTTCGACATCGATCGGCAGGCTGCAGAACCGCTCCGCCGATGGACCTGTCGATTCACCTCAGAGCTTACCGGCGAGTACGCCGGGTCTCCGGGTGGGTTCCGTGACCCGGAACATTGCGCGGCGCAGAGTTTCTCGGGGTGTCGGCAATCGTTCGCCGGAAGTTCATTGACTGGTCTCCCGACGGAATGGCGCGGGCATGGTGGTGCGCCGGTGGGCATTAGGGTGTTCCCCGGAGTCCTGACGTGAGGAGAAACGTGAGCCGCGTAGTCCAGAAGTTCGGTGGATCATCGGTCGCCGACGCCGACAGCATCAAGCGTGTCGCGAAGCGGGTCATGGCCACCAAACAGTCCGGCAAGGACGTCGTCGTGGTCATCTCTGCGATGGGCGACACCACCGATGACCTGTTGGACCTGGCGCTCCAGGTCTCCCCGATGCCCGCACCGCGGGAACTGGACATGCTCCTCACCACCGGCGAGCGCCAGAGTGCGGCGCTGCTGGCGATGGCGCTGCATGACCTCGGTGTGGAGGCGCGGTCCTATACGGGCTCGCAGGCCGGGGTGATCACCACCGGCAAGCACGGTGACGCCCGCATCATCGACATCACCCCGGGCCGCGTCCACACCTCGCTCGACGAGGGCAACATCGTGATCGTCGCTGGTTTCCAAGGCGTGTCCCAGGACACCAAGGACGTCACCACCCTCGGCCGCGGCGCCTCCGACACGACGGCCGTTGCCCTGGCCGCGGCACTGGGGGCGGACTACTGCGAGATCTATACCGACGTTGACGGCATCTTCACCGCCGATCCCCGCATTGCGACCAAGGCCCGCCAGATCCCGGAGATCTCCTATGAGGAGATGATGGAGCTGGCCGCCTCCGGCGCGAAAGTGCTGCACCTGCGCTGCGTGGAATATGCCCGACGCGAGAACGTGCCGATCCACGTGCGCTCCTCCTTCTCCGAACGCCCCGGCACCTGGGTCAAGGACCTGGCCGACATCACTCCTGCGACCGACATGGAAGGCAACCCGATGGAACAGCCGCTGATCTCCGGCGTGGCCCACACCCTCAGCGAGGCCCAGATCACAATTGTCGGCGTGCCCGACCAGGTCGGCGAGGCGGCCCGGATCTTCGACGCGATCGCCGCCGCCGGCATCAATATCGACACGATCGTGCAGAACGTGTCGCGCATCTCGAGCAATCGCACCGACATCTCGTTCACCCTGGCCAAGGCCGACGCCCGGACCGCGATGGAGACACTCTCCGACATCAAGGAGGCCGTCGGCTTCCAGGACCTGCTCTTCGACGACCAGATCGGCAAGGTCAGCGTTATCGGCGTCGGCATGAAGTCCCACCCTGGCGTGACCGCCCGCTTCTTCCGCGCGCTCGCGGATGCCGGGGTCAACCTCGGCATGATCTCCACCTCCGAGATTCGCATCTCCGTCGTCGTCGACGCCGGCTCGGTCGAGCAGGCCGTGCAGGCCGCCCACGCTGCCTTCGGTCTCGACGCCGACGGCGAGGCCGTCGTTTATGCGGGGACCGGTCGCTGATGTCGGCTGTCGGTTTTGGCGGCATCTCAGCGGTGGTGAACACTCTCCTGCTGCTGGGCCTGATCGGGATCGGCATCTTCGGCATCGTGCGCACGAGCGGGCGTACGCGCGCCCTGGTTGCCGGCGGCATCGGCGCGCTGGTGCTGTCCCGGCTGCTGGGAATAATCGTGCCGATCTTCACGGGGTTATTCACATCCTCGACGGGGAGCAGTCTGGGGATCTATCTGGCGTTCAATGTGATCGGTGGCCTGATCACTTTGGCCGGCATCCTGCTGCTCGTGCTCGCCGCTGTTCGGCGCCGCGAAGCGGCGCACTATCCCAACGCGGGCAACCTCTATGCGCCTGGCGGTCCTGGCGGTCCTGGTTATCCGGGAGGCCCGCCGCCCGGCGGCTGGCAGTGACCGCCTGACCCACACCTGGCCATGGACTATCACTATGACGCCCTGCAAGCCGTGTTCGACGGCTGGATCGTGGTGCTCATGGTGGCGCTCACGGTGATCGCAGTCCTGCGATTGCGGGGCATCCGGCGGGCGCTGGTGGCCGGTGGATTCGGGATCTGCGCGCTCGCGACCGTGCTGTGGTTGCCCATGGTCGGCGCGGTCGTGCTGGCGCCGCTGTTCCACGTGGTCGGACCGGACGTGGTGTGGCACATCCCGACGTTTCCGTGGCTGATCGGCATCGCGCTCGTCGCGATCGGCATCTTCTGGCCCGTGGCGAGCGCACCGCCCAGCGCCCAACCCGCATTCCCGCCGCCGTCGGCACATCCGGACTTCGCACCGCGGGGGGAAACGCCATGAGCAGCTTGGTGATCATGACCGGCACGGGCATCGTGCTCACGTTGCTGGCGCTGATCGGCGTGATCCGGTTGCGCGGCCCGGTGCAGGTGATGTTCGCTCTCGGGATGCTGTGCCTCGCCGCGACGTGGTTCATCCCGGTCGTGCTGTCGATCCTGTTGCAGTCGGGCATGAACGCCCTGCCTTGGCCGGCGAACGCGGTGGTCAATGTGGTCCTGCATTCGATCGGCGGGGGGCTCCTGCTGTTCGCGGCGCTCAGCCGGGGTCGGGGTGAGGGCGCCGCGGGTGCAAGGACGCGGGCTGGTTAGCCACCTCCTCCCGCGGACCAGATGTCGTTCAGCATCTCGATCGCCTCAGCCCGGCTCAGTGCTTTCACCTCTGACTCGGGCATGCCATGGGCCAGCAACTGCGCGATGACGCCAGCGGGGATTGGCGACGTGGCGTCTTCTGCTCGACCGCCGCGTTCCGGGGTGACCCGATCCCGGACGCAGCGCCAGAATTCCGCCTCGGAAACATCGAGCTGGTCGCGCAGGATGTGGCCCCAGAGGCTTGGCCCGTAAGTATCGCGGTTTGGCGGATGGGAGATTCGCGTACGGAGGATCTGCCCGTCGTCGAGCACCAACTCGAACGTGACATGATGGCCCCGTTTGCCCCGCGCATTCCATGTATATGATCCGCTGATCTGCGCCAGGCTGCGATCGTTGCCGTTTCAGGCACCTGGGACCGCTTTCTCTGCAATTCGTTCAGGCTTCACTTAGCTTGGCTCGGAGAGCACAGCCGCTGACGTAGCCGGGGGGCGACTTCAGTCATAGGCGAGGGGAGCTGTTCATGGTTGGTGGGCGCCATCAAGCGGGTCAGCTCGCTCGAGACGCCGTGGTGCTGTCGACCAACGATCAGGAATGGAGCCTGCGCCTCCTGGGCGGGTGGAGTCTGGCCTATGGCGGACGCCCGGTGGCAGCGCAGGGGCGCCCGCAACGGCTGATTGCGCTGTTGGCACTGCGCGGGCCGACCTCACGGGTGCAGCTCAGGCAGTTGCTGTGGCCGTCGAGTACGCCCAGTCGCGCGGCCAACAGTCTGCGGGTCGCCCTCTGGCACATCTCGCACACGTTTCCCGAGCTGTTGGCCGATGTGCACGATCCGATCTCCCTGAGCGCCGACGTCACGGTGGATGTGCACGAACTGTTCCGGTTGATCGACCGTGTCGAATCGGGTCAGGACCCGCTCACACATGCCGAGCCGCTGCGGCTGCTGGCAGCAGAGCTGTTGCCGGACTGGTATGACGAGTGGATCGTCGCGGAGCAGGAACGGCTCCGTGCGCGATTGCTCCGGGCGCTGGAGCGTCTCGCCGATGAACATCTGGCCACCGGCGATTATCGGCAAGCGCTGGATTGCGCCCATGGGGCCGTGCAGTTGGATCCCTTGAGCGAGACCTCGCACCAGTTGCTGATCGAGTGTCACATCGGTGCGGGCAACTATGTGATCGCACACCGGACCTTCAACCGCTATCGCGACCGGATGATGCGCGAACTGGATGTCGAGCCGTCGCCTCGGCTGCACCGCCATCTGTCTACGCTGCGCAGGGCCTGACGAGGCCCCAGGTGGAGCAGCCGGCGCCTATGGCCGGGATGTGTCGTGCAGCCACGCGCGCCGGGTGAGCCGGAAGTAGTGGTTCTGCCACCCCCACGCCCGGCGCCAGCCCCGGCGCTGGAACCCCAGGCGGTCGAGGACCCGCTCGGAGTTCTTGTTGTCCGGATCGGTCACGGCAACGATCTTGGCCAACCCCAGCCCGAAGCCATAGGCGATCACGGCGCGCACTGCCTCCTGCGCCACCCCTCGTCCCCATTCGGATCGCACCACCCGGAAGCCCAGCTCGATCTGCGGTCCCTCGCCACCGAGCGGGATCAGCATCACCAGGCCCAGGAATCGGCAGTCGGCGTCGTGCGACCAGATGGACCAGACACCGAGTCCCGGACCGTGCGGGGCGCAGATCCATTCCTGCTGTTCCTCTGCATAGCGGGGACCTGGCGGCTCGCCCTCCAAGTGCTCATAGACATCCGGATGAGAGTCCATCGCCTGCATCGGTGCCAGGTCGGCCGGGGCCCACTCCCGCAGCCGCAGCCGGTCCGTCACCAGTTCCGGAAGTCCGGGGTCGTGATCGGGGTGGCTCGATGTCCTCGCCATCTTGGCTCCATCACTGCCGGGCAACGGTGCGGGCGCGCTGCCCTGCCCAGTGCGCGAACTTCTCCAGCGGGCCGCGTCGCCCCCAGTGGCGGACGAGGCCACCCACGGCGAGGGCGACGGCAGCCTGCGACCAGAACACGGCGCCCTCGTTGTAGTAGTAATCGACCCCCGTGATGAGCGCCATGAGGAGAAGGTGTGCCGAATAGAACGTCAGCGTCATGGCGCCCGCTCCGGCCAGCGGGGCGAGCACTTTCTCCCATCGCCGGCCGATCAGCAGGCACAGGCCCAGCACCAGGGCGGCGCTTCCCATGCTGTCCAGCAATGCTGGCGTCGTGCCGGTGTGGGGCGCATCGATGGCGAGCCACCACGCGGCTCCGCCGTCCCCGAGGAGCGCCTCGATGATGTCGGGTTCGGAGGTTCCGGTGGATTCCCGCAGCGCGCCGGCCCCACCGCCGGGGCCCATCAGCAGCGCGCTCACGAAGCGGGCGCCGAGCGACAGGAGCGCTCCGACCGCGATCAGGCGCACCTGGGTCACCACAGAGCCCAGCTGCAGTCGCCCCACGACCAGTCCGAACAGGAAGAAGCTGAACCACTGCAGCACCGGATAGGAACCCGTGACGATCAGGTCGACCACGAGCACGACCGGAGTGATCAGGCTCGCCCAGTTGGGTTCGCTGGTCAGCCAGAACTCATAGCCGGCGTCCGGCAGCAGCGAATGCGCCAGCAGCGCGAGCACCGGGGACAGGAGGGTCCAGCCGATGGCCCACACGGCCAGCCGGCGCAACGGCATGGTCGTGAACGGCAACGCGAGCAGGAACATCACGGCGTACTGCACAAGAATGATGTTCAGTTCGGTGTCGATCAGACCCAGCGACAGCCCGATTGCCGCGATCACGCCCGCGCGGGCGGCGATGTTCTTTCGATCGGCCCGGGCCCGATCAGGACCCACCGAGCGGCTGCCGCCGGTCAGCAGCGCGAGCCCGACTCCGGCCAGCACCGCGAACAGCGCGGCCGAACGGCCCAGCAGAACCTCATACATCCACTGTGGGGGCGACCAGTCGTCGAAGGCCACGCGATAGACATGAACCGCGATCATGCCGAGCAGCGCAAGCCCACGGGCTGCGTCGATTCCGACGAGTCGTGGTCGTGGCGCCGGTGTGCTGGGCGCCGCGCCGGCCTCGACGGGTTCCCTGGTGCTCATCTCAGCTCTGAACCGTGGGGATCCCG